>JAOPZG010000273.1 GCA_025964215.1 Conexibacter sp. | reverse complement strand
GCGCTGCTGGCGAAGATGACCACGACGCTCGACGTCCTCTCGGGCGGGCGCGCGATCCTCGGCATCGGCGCCGCGTGGTTCGAGGGCGAGCACCAGGCCTACGGCTTCGACTTCCCGCCGCTCGGGCAGCGCTTCGAGCAGCTCGAGGACGCCTTGCGGATCTTCCGCGCGATGTTCACGCAGAAGCGCGCAACGGTCGAGGGCAAGCACCACAGCGTGACCGGGGCCTACAACAACCCGAAGCCGATCCGCGGCGACATCCCGATCCTCATCGGCGGCAGCGGCGAGCGCAAGACCCTGCGGATGGTCGCCCAGTACGCCGACGCCTCCAACGTCTTCGGCACCGACGAGCAGGTCAAGCACCTCATGGGCGTCCTCGACCGCCACTGCGAGGACCTCGGCCGCGACCCCTCCGAGATCACCCGCACGAAGCTCGGCGTCTGCGTCATCGGTGCCACCGCCGAGGAGGCCGCAGCCAAGGTCGCGCCGTTGCGCGAGCACATCCCAGCCGACCGCTACGACGCCATCGTGATCGCCGGCGACGCTGATGGGATCGGAGAGCAAGTCGCGGGCATGCGCGAGGCGGGGCTGGACGGGATCATCGTGAGCTTGGTCGACGTGCACGACCTGGAGTCGGTCGAGGCGGCGGGCAAGGCGCTGTCGGCGGCGATGGCGTAGGGGGGCCTGCCGTTCGGCAGGTCTAGGCGCGTTGGCTCTGGCGCTTGCAATTGATCAGCGATCTCATCTTTGGTGACAGGCGGGACCACCGGGGAGGACGATTCTGATGAGCAGGTCGATGCGTATCTGTGTGTTGTTGGTCTCGTTGACGTCGCTGGTGGGGCTGGCGTCCTCGGCCGCGGAGGCGGTCACGTGGAGCAACTCGGGCGACACGGCGTTCACGGCCACCGGTGGGGCGCGGACCTTCTCGTCGACTGGACTCCAACTCAGTTGTCCGTCGGCAAGCGTGACCGGGACGGTGGCGTCCTCCCCGTTCGTCGGCGTCACGTGGGCGGCGGTCACCGGCACTGAGACCTACAGCGGCTGCTCGTGGGGAGGCGTCACCACGAGCATCGACTGCGCCTACACGGACACTGCGCTGTTCTGGGCCGCCGGTTCACCCGCCACCACGACTGGGCGGCGCGACATCACTTGCTCCGCGATCCAGTTCAACTCGAAGGTCTGCCATCTGGGAGGAACGCTCCAGTGGATCTACTCGAACCCGGTCTCGCCCGCGACCTTCGGCAAGCTGACTTTCACTCCTGGTGGGACCGTGATCGCGAGCAACGGCCCCGCGGGCACCTGCCTCCTGGGTAACGGAGACCCGGTGACGTTCTCGGAGTACACGGAGACGGTCAACAGCGCCGCCGGTGGCCCGACGCCGCACCTCGGCCCGATCTTCACTCGGATGCCGTAGGTCCGACCTCAGGCGCCCGCGTACTCCGCCGGGTGCTCCCCCGTCACCATCGAGCGCGCCGCCACCAGCTCCGCCGGCGTCCCCTCGAACACCACGCGCCCACCGTCGTGGCCCGTGCCCGGGCCGAGGTCGATGAGCCAGTCGGCGTGCGCCATCACGGCCTGGTGGTGCTCGATGACGATGACGGACGTGCCGGAGTCGACGAGGCGGTCGAGGAGGCCGAGGAGCTGCTGGACGTTGGCGAGGTGGAGACCGGTGGTCGGCTCGTCGAGGACGTAGCTGCCGCCCTTGGACGCTAGGTGCGTCGCCAGCTTCAGCCGCTGCCGCTCGCCGCCTGAGAGCGTCGGCAGCGGCTGGCCGAGCGTGAGGTATCCGAGGCCGACGTCGGCGAGCCGCTCGAGGATCGCGTGGGCCGCCGGTGTGCGGGCCTCACCGTCGGAGAAGAACGCGTCGGCCTCGGTCACCGCATCGCGAGCACCTCGCTGATGTCGCGGCCGCCGAGCCGGTACTCGAGCACCGCCGCCTGGAAGCGCTTGCCCTCGCACGTCGACGCACGCCGGCCATCATCGCCAGGTCCGTGTAGACGACGCCGGCGCCGTTGTAGGTCGGGCACGCGCCCTCGGAGTTCGCGCGGAACAGCGCCGGCTCCACGCCGTCGGCCTTCGCGAGCGCCCTGCGGATCGGGTCGAGCAGCCCCGGTGTAGGTCGCCGGGTTGCTGCGCCGCGAGCCGCGGATCGCGCTCTGGTCGATCGACGCCGGTGACGACGGCCAGCACCCCGAGCGGGGCGTCGACGTCAAGGTCCTTCAAGTTGTTGGTCTTGGCGCCGCGCACCGCGAACGTCCCGCTCGGCGAGCCCACCGTCTCGTTCAGCGCCGCCCCGCCCGCCGAGATGGCGCCCCGTGAGCGTGTCGCTCGCCCGGAGCCCGTCCACGCTGCCCGAGAAGCACACCGTCCCGCGTCCGTGAGCGAGGCGCCGAGGTGGCTGACCATCTTCACGCGCTGCGCCTCGCCACCCGAGAGCGTCCCCGCCGGCCGGTCCAGCGAGGGTAGCCGAGCCCGATCTCCACGAACGACGCGAGCGTCTCCCCGACCGCGTTGAGCAACGGCGCCACCGACGGCTCGTCCAACACGCCGACCCACGCCGCCAGGTCGTCGATCTGCATCGCGCACGCCTCGGCGATGTTGATGCCCTTGATCCTTGAGGAACGCGCGCCCTCGCTGACACGCCTGGGATGGTCTCACGTGAGGAGCTCGTCGGCGACCCAGCGCGCGAGGCCGGCGGGATAGGGGGCGGAGAGTCCCAGGACGACGTGCTGGAAGCCGGCGGCGGTGGCCTCGGCGATCGCGCGGCGGGTCGCGCTCGGATCGTCGTACGACACTGAGAGGTGGATCGATCGCGTGATCGCTTGCGGATCCCGACCGATCTCGGCGCAGTAGCGATCGAGCAGCGCGCTGCGCGCGATCACGTCCTCGAGGTCGCCGCCCGGGATGTTCCACAGGTCGGCGTGCTCGGCGACGATCCGCAGGAGCCCGGCCGAGCGCCCGCCGATGATGATCGGCGGCCCGGGGCGCTGGATTGGCTTGGGCATGCAGAACGCACCGGTCAGGTTGACGTGCTTGCCTTGGAAGTCGAACGGCTCGATCTCCGTCCACAGCCGCCGGATGACGGTGCACGCCTCGGCCAGGCTCCCCAGCGCGTGGGCGGCGTCGTGGAACGGCAGCCCGTGCGCCGCGTACTCGCGCATGGCGATCGGGTGGCCGGGACGCGACCCGGCGCCGATGCCGAAGTCGAGCCGTCCGCCGGCGACGACGTCGACGGTCGCGGCGATCTTCGCGAGCATCGCCGCCGGCCGGAAGCGGTTGCTCGTGACGAGCAGGCCGAGGCGCAGGCGCTCGGTCTGGGCGGCGAGCGCCGCGAGCAGCGTCCAGCCCTCGTAGGCCGGCCCGAGCGGGTCGCCGCCGAGCGGCATGAGGTGGTCGTAGAGCCACGCGTGCTCGATCTCGGGGATGGCGTCGGCGTCGCGCCAGACCTCGAGGATGTCTGGGTAGTCGACCTGCGCGGGGGCGGTCATGATGCCGAAGCTCGTCATGCCTGGCGCCTCCGCGACGCGGGCTCGAGGGTGGTGGTGCTCGTGTTCCACATGTTGTCGGCGACGTTGATGGTGTGGCCTGGCGGGACGATCTCGTCGATGCGGTCGAGCAGGTCGGCCGGCAGCGCGACGCCGTCGGCGGCGAGGTAGGTCTCGAGGTGCTCCATCGTGCGCGGGCCGACGATCGCGGAGGTGACGGCGGGGTGGCGGATGACGAACGCGATCGCCATCTGGATGAGCGTGAGGCCGGCCTCGTCGGCGAGCGCGCCGAGGGCGTCGGCGGCGTCGAGCTTGGCGGCGTTGGCGGGGGAGGTCGCGTCGTAGGCCTGCGGGAAGCGCTGCCGCCGGGCGGCGGAGCCCGGCCCGTCGATGTCCATGCCCTTGCGGTACTTGCCGGAGAGCCAGCCGCCGGCGAGCGGGCTGTAGGTCAGGACGCCGAGGCCGTGGCGCTGGCAGGTCGGCAGGACGTCGTACTCGCCCGCGCGGTTGAGGATCGAGTACGGCGGCTGCTCGGTGCGGAACCGCTCGCGGCCGCGGCGCTCGGCGGTCCACTGCGCCTCGACGATCTCCGACGGCGCGACGGTCGAGTGGCCGAAGGCGCGGATCTTGCCGGCATGGACGAGGTCGGAGAGGACGCCAAGGGTCTCGTCGACGTCGGTGGCCGGATCGAGTCGGTGGACTTGGTAGAGGTCGATGTGGTCGGTGTCGAGCCGGCGCAGCGAGTTGTCCACCGCCTCCGTGATCCAGCGCCGCGAGGTCCCGCGGTGGTTGGGGTCCTCGTCGAACGGGAGGCCGACCTTGGTGGCGAGGACGACGCCGTCGCGGCGCCCGCCGGCGAGGGCCTTGCCGACGATCTGCTCGGACTCGCCGGCGGAGTAGAAGTCCGCGGTGTCGATGAAGGTGATGCCGGCGTCGAGGGCGCGGTGGACGATGTTGATGGCATCGTCGTGGTCGGCGTTGCCGAAGGCGCCGAACATCATGGCGCCGAGGCAGAGCGGGGTGACGGCGATGCCGGTGCGGCCGAGGGGGCGGTGGTCCATGGGGAAGCCGAGGTCCTTGGGGTAGAGTGGAGAGCCTGTCCGTTTGACTCTAGCGGATAGGTTGTCCGGTTAGTTCGCCTATGTCTTCGTCCGCCTCTCGTCCCCTACCTCGCCGCGCCGACGCCGCGCGCAATCGCGACAAGATCCTTGCCGCCGCCCGCGAGGCCTTCGCCGACCCCGACGCCGAGGTCTCCATGGCCGAGATCTCCCGCCGCGCCGGCGTCGGCATGGCGACGCTCTACCGCAACTTCCCGGGCCGCCGCGAGCTGCTGGAGGCCTTGTACGTCGAGGAGGTCGACGCGATCAGCGCGGCGGCCGCCTCGATCGGCGACGCCGGTGAGACCCCCGGAGCGGCGCTGTCCCGCTGGCTTCATCGCTTCTTCGCCTTCTCGACGAGCAAGCGCCACATCGCCTCCGAGCTGCTGACGCACGTCGACAGCACCAACCCCATGTTCAACGAGAACCGCGAGCGGGTTATGGCGGCGGGACGGCCGCTGCTAGAGGCGGCGCAGCGCTCCGGCGAGGTGCGCGGGGACCTCACCCTCGAGCAGGTCCTCGACATGATCATCGCGATCGCGCGGATCGGGGGGGATGCGGCGTACGTGGGGGCGATCCTGGAGATCGCGCTGGCGGGGCTGCGGGCGGCGGCCGCAGCCGGTGACGTCACGTCCTCGTCGGCTGATTAGCATCCGTGGCGTCTCGGCAAGCAGGCCACGTTCAAGGCCGGCATGGCGGTGCGCGTCCACCGCTGGCTCCGGCTCCGAGGTCAACCCGCTGCTGGACTTCGTCGGTTCGGCCTCGCTGCGGCCGCGAAGTGCGTCCGGCAGTCCTCCGGTCCCCACAAGCTCGCCACCAGCCCGACGGCCAGCGCGATCGGGAGGAGCGTGCCCGTGTTGCTGTGGCCGACGACGAGCGTCAGGACGGCGGCCGCGGCCGCGCCGATCGACACGATCAAACGGGCGGTCGGCTCGCCGCGGGCCAGGCCGCCGTTCAACGAGAAGGCACCGGCCCCGAGGGCGAGCAACAGCAGGCCGACGACCACGAAGCGCGTCCCCAGCGTGCCGACCGGCAGGAAGATCAGGCCGGTGATGGCGATGCAGAACGCCCAGGCGACGAGCAGTGTCCGGGCGACGACGACGCCGACCGGCTGCTCGCTCGCGGGGCCGGCGGCGAAGAACGCATCGACGCGCGGCGTCAGGGCGAGGATCGCCACCGCCGCGAGGTTCGCGAGCATCACCAGCACGTAGCCGGTGCTGTGCTGGTTGCCGAGGAGGATCGCCGCCGCCGTCCCTCCGGAGAGCACGTACGTCAGGCCGCGCGCGACGCGGTCGGCCAGCAGCAGCCGCCAGGCGAGGACGAGGGCGGCGGCGCCGAACGCGCCGACGAACGCGACGAGGTCCAGGATCAGCAGCCCGAGCGCCCGGCCGAGCGAGCCGAGCTTGAACACGTCGAAGACGTCGGGCAGCACGCGCAGCGCCTCGAAGAGCAGGATCGCGCCGCCTGCCGCGAGCAGGCCGGCGATCACCAGGATCTCCCGGGGCACGCCGGCTGGCAGCAGCGCCGGCGGGCGCGGCGCGTCGATCGACACCGTCGCGGCGCCGGTCGTGGGCGTCACCGTTCTGACCACCGGCGCGGACTCCTGCGGCGCGCCGCAGGTGCCGCAGAACCGCGCGGCGACCGGGACCGACACGCCGCAGCTCGTGCACCGGGCCGGCTGGTGCTCAGGCTCTTCGCTCATCGTTCCTCCAAGGGAAGACTCGGACGCCGCCGATCTTCCGTGCTCCTCATGTCCGATGCCAGTCACCCAAGGGGTGGTGTGAGCCCCACCTAGACCAAAGGCGAGCAATTCAACGCGCTCAGTTCCGCTAGATTGGCGCCCCCCGCCGATGCTCGCTGAGCCAGGCTGACCGTTGATGACCGCAACGGTCCGTATCCGACGTCCTTGTTCCCACACCCCATGACCTCCGTCCCCCAGGAGCCTCCGCGTCGCGGCCTCGAGGTGCATGAGGTGCTCATCGCCATACGCGCCGGCATCCCGTTCCTCGCGCACCGTGACGCAGAGGGCGCGCAGGTCCTCACCACGTTGGACGACGGCAAGCCACTGCTGACCGTCGGCCGTGACCCGGCCTGCGACTTGCCCCTCACCTGGGACGACAGCGTCTCGCGCACCCACGCGCTGCTCGAGCCCCTCGGCCGCACGTGGACGCTCGTCGACGACGGGATCTCCCGCAACGGCAGCTTCGTCAACGGCCAGCGGATCGCCGCGCGCGTGCGCCTGGCCGACGGCGACGCCCTGCGCTTCGGCGAGACGCTCGTCGCCTTCCACGCGCCCGCGACCGGCGAGCGTGCCGGCGTGACCCGGACCCAGGAGCCGCTGCTCAGCGCGCCGGTGACCCCGATGCAGCGCAAGGTCCTCCTCGCGCTGTGCCGTCCGATGCTCGAGGGCGGCAACCGCTACGCGTCGCCCGCGTCCAACCCGCAGATCGCCGAGGAGCTCGTCCTGTCGATCGACGCGATCAAGACCCACCTGCGCGGGCTGTTCGACCGCTTCGCGGTGGGGGACCTGCCGCAGAACCAGAAGCGCGCGAAGGTGGCCGAGGTCGCCATCCGCTCGGGGCTCGTGAACGAGCGGGACTTGTGATCGAGACCGCCTCGTTCTGCGGCGCCTGCGGCGCCAAGGCCGCCGCGGGCAACCGCTTCTGCGAGCAGTGCGGTGCGTCCATCGGCGGCGGCGCCGCGGC
>JAOPZG010000201.1 GCA_025964215.1 Conexibacter sp. | reverse complement strand
GTCCAGGAGGTCTACAAGTCCCAGGGCGTGGACATCAACGACAAGCACATCGAGCTGATCGTCCGCCAGATGCTCAAGAAGGTCCGCGTGGATCAGAAGGGCGACACGAACTACCTCCCGGGGCAGTTCGTCGACCGCTACGACTTCGCGCGGGTCAACGCCGAGGTGGCGAAGGCCAAGGGCGAGACCGCCCAGTACGAGGAGATCATCCTCGGGATCACGAAGGCGTCCCTGAACACGGACTCCTTCCTGTCGGCCGCCTCCTTCCAGGAGACGACCAAGGTGCTCACCGACGCCGCGCTCGAGGGCAAGAAGGACACCCTCAACGGCCTCAAGGAGAACGTGATCATCGGCAAGCTGATCCCGGCCGCGACGGGGCTCAAGCGCTACCGCCGCATCGAGATCGAGCCGTCCGAGCCGCTGCCGCGCGCGATGGACGAGGTCGGCCTGCTCGACCAGGACGAGATCGCCGCCGAGCTGGGGCTCGGCGACGGCGACGGCCTCGGCGGCTTCGGCGCCGGGTTCGACCAGGACCTCGCGCAGCTCGAGGACATCGGCGCCGGTGGCGACACCGGGTTCGCCGACGAGCTGGCCGAGCTGGACGTGCCGTCGGACTCCGACAACAGCTAGCCGCTCCGGCGAGAGCCGCAGCAGCGTGAAGAGGCGCCCTCCGGGGCGCCTCTTCTGCGTCCAGGGCTGCTCAACCCGTGCCGGCGCGTGCCGATTACAGCGAGCCATGGGGATGAACAGTCCGGTGGCCGTCGCTGACGGCGCCGGCCAGGGGACAGCTCCAGCGACATGGCTGACCGACGAGCAGGGGCGCGAGCTGCTGCTCGACATGATCCCGCGCGTGCGCACGTTGCGCAACGTGACCTTCGTGCTCCAACTCGCCGTGCTGCTGGGCTGCGCTCCCTGGCTCGGCTGGTGGACCCCCGCACCGCTCGTGGTGGTCGGGGTGCTGTTCGGCGTCTGCGAGCGCCGGATGGCGCACGTCCGCCGGCCCGAGGTCCTCTACGCGGGCGCGTGGCTCTCGACGCTCGTGGCGATCACGGTCGGCGCCGCGATCACCGGCGGCCCCACCGCGCCCTGCACCATCTGGTACGCGCTCGCGGTCTCCTCGCTGCCCGGCCGCTTCACGACGCGCGGGATCGTCGCGGGCGTCGCGGCGGCGCTCGCGCTCCTGCTCGGCGTCGGCCTGGTCGACGACGCCGGCGCGGTCGCCTCCCGGCCCTCGCTCGTCCTCTTCCCAGGGATGCTCGTCGTCGGCGTCGCGCTCTTCGGCTGGGCGCACATGCACACCGAGGTCGCCCAGCGCGCCGAGGCGGTCATGGACCCGCTGACGCAGATGCTCAACCGCAAGGCGCTGGTCACGCGCGCCGCGGAGCTCGCGCAGCAGGCGCGGCTGACCGGCCGGCCCGTGGGCGTCGTGCTCGGCGACCTCGACCACTTCAAGGCGGTCAACGACGGCGCCGGCCATCAGGTCGGCGATGCGGTCCTGCGCGACGTCGCGTTCCGCTGGCGGCTCTCGCTGCGCGCCTACGAGATGGCCTACCGGCTCGGCGGCGAGGAGTTCCTGGTGCTCTTGCCGGGCGCGACGCTGCTCGAGGCCGAGGAGGTCGCCGAGCGGCTGCGCCAGTCGGTGGGCGCGGCGCCGGTCGCCGGCCAGGCGGTCACGATGAGCTTCGGGGTCGCCTCCTCGGAAGATGGCGACCCGTTCGACTTCGACACGCTCTACGCGCGCGCCGACCTCGCGCTCTACCGGGCCAAGCGCGGCGGGCGCGACCGCGTCTGCGGCGGCCCGGGCGAGCCGGCGCCGATCCTGGCGGAGGCCGCGTGAGCCGGGGCGCCGTCACGACGCCGGTGCTCGATCCCGCCACCGAGGACACGTGGCTGATCGACCACGCGGTCCGCGCGCGGCTGCAGGAGGGCGCCGGCCGTCCCCGGACGGCGCGCCAGATCGTCTTCGTCCTGGAGCTGCTGGTGGTGCTCGCCTGCATCCCGCAGCTCGGCCTGCTCCCGCTGGCGACGCTGCCGCTCGTGGTCGTCGCGTTCGTCGCGGCCGACAAGCTGATGCCGCGCGTCGCGCGCCCGGAGGTCGTCTACGCGGCGGCGTGGGCGACCGCGCAGGTCGTGATCGCCTCGACCGCGATCGCCACCGGCGGGCCGGACTCGCCGCTGCTGATGTGGCTGGGGATCCCGATCGCCACCGGCGTCGGGCGCTTCACCGCGCGCGGGCTGGTCGCCGGCGTCGGGCTGACGCTGGCGCTGCTCGTCGCCGCGACGGTCGGGGCGGATCCCGGACGCGTGGCGGACGCGCCGTACCTGCTCGCGTTCCCGCTCTCGCTGGTCTGCGGGATCGCGCTGGTCGGCTCGGCGCTGATGCGCTCCGAGGTCGAGCACCGCGCCGACGCGATCGTCGACCCGCTCACGCAGATGCTCAACCGCAAGGCGCTCGCCGCGCGCGGCCGCGAGCTCGCGCTCCAGTCGGAGGTCAGCGGACGGCCGGTCGGCGTGGTCGTCGGCGACCTCGACCACTTCAAGGCGGTCAACGACCTCCAGGGCCACCAGGCCGGCGACGCGGTCCTGCGCGAGATCGCCTACCGCTGGCGCACGACGCTGCGCGCCTACGACCTCGCCTACCGCCTCGGCGGCGAGGAGTTCGTCGTCCTGCTGCCGGGCGCGACGGCCGCCGAGGCCGAGGGCCTGGCCGAGCAGCTGCGCCTGGCGGTCCGCGGCGAGCCGATCGCCGGGACGACGGTCACGATGAGCTTCGGCGTCGCGGTCTCGGGCGCCGGCGGGTTCGACCTCGACACGCACTTCGCGCGCGCCGACGCGGCGCTGTACGCGGCGAAAGACGCGGGCCGCGACCGCGTCGTGCTCAGCGCGGCGGCGTAGCGCCCGCGACCGCGAACGCCCGCAGCGCCGCGACGTGCTCGTCGGCCAGGCCGACGGCGGGCTCCGTGCCGACCAGCAGCGTGGGCGCGACCCGCTCCGCGGCCCACGCGTGGCAGGCGTCGTTGAACGCGTCGTCGACCCACGCGAGCGGCCGGTCGCCGGCGTGCTCCTCGATCGCCGCGAGCTTCCAGTGCGCGCGGGCGGAGACCTCGGCGCGGCTGTGGTCGAAGGCGAGGTGGGGGAGGCCGGCGGGCACGCCGAGCAATCCCGGCAGGTGCTCGTCGGCCTTCTCCTCCCAGCCCGAGCACCAGACCAGCTCGAAGGCCGACGCGAGGTCGAGGAGGTGCTCGGCGGCGCGGGTGGAAAGGAAATGCGGAATCCCGTCCACGGCGGCGTAAACGCCCGGTGGACGACTGTTCTCCCCAAAGCCCCAAAGTGAGATCACGCCGTCGATGTCGCAGAAGAGCACCGGTTTTCCTGCCATTTGCAGCCATCCTGACATCTTGATCTCATCCTTACACAACGAGGAACGGGGATCGCTACGCTTGTCGCGGACCGTTTGGGTCAAGCGGTTCGGAGCGTTTGCCGATGTCTGGGGCGAGAGATCGGTGAGCCGGGTTCGTCCAGCCCACCTCCGCCAGACCCACGCCTTTCGCCCCACCACCACCACTGCATGACGATCCAACTCGGCATCTTCCTCGCGCTGATCTGCGCCTTCGTCTCGAACCTCGGGTTCTTCTTCAAGCATCGCGGTGCTTGCGAGTGCACGAAGGTCGACATCCGTCGTCCCTTCAAGACCACGAAGAACCTGTACTCCTCGAAGTGGTTCGCCATCGGCATGGCGATCGCGACGAGCGCGTGGATCTTCCACGTCGCGGCGCTGGCCATGGCCCCGATCTCGGTGGTCCAGGTCGTGCTCGCGGGCGGCGTCGTGATGATCGGCGTGATGGCCCAGCGGCTCTTCGGCGTGAACGTCGGCAACCGCCAGTGGTGGGGCCTCGCGCTCACCTGCCTCGGCCTCGTGCTGCTGGCCGTGACGTTCCCCACCAACCACGACGGGGCGCACTCGAGCTTCTCGACGCCGGCCATGATCGCCTTCGAGGCCGGCCTGTTCGGCATCGGCGGCCTGCTGATCATGGGCCCGCGCGTCGGCGCCCCCGCCGAGCACCACGGCGTCATGCTCGGCGCCGCGGCCGGCGTCCTGTTCGGCGTCTCCGACGTCGCCATCAAGGCGCTCACCGGCATCGCCGGCCACGACGGCGCCCTCGCGCTGCTGGCGAGCCCGTGGCTCTACGTCACGATCGGCGCCTCCGTCGCCGCCTTCTTCTCCTCCGCCCGCGGCCTGCAGGACGGCGACGCCGTCTCGGTCATCGCGATCACGGGCACCGCGGCGAACGTCACCACCGTCGCCGCCGGGATCATCGTCTTCGGCGACCCGCTCCCGGGCTCGACGCTCGGCATCGTGCTGCAGGGACTCGCCTTCATGCTCGTGATCGTCGCCTCGGCGATGACGCCGGCACCGCGCGCCGCAGGCGGCGCGGCAGCAGTCTGAGC
>JAOPZG010000188.1 GCA_025964215.1 Conexibacter sp. | reverse complement strand
CTTCAGGTGCCAGGCGATCAGCGGCTCGCCGAGGACCGACACCAATGCCTTGGTCGAGCCGAGCCCGAGCCGGCGGCCCTCGCCGGCGCAGTTGACTACCACTCGGACAGGAGCTGGCACAGGCGCTTGCTGTCGAAGATGGCGTGGGAGGCGACCTCGAGCAGGCCCGGGGCGGGCGCGTGCACGCCGCCGTAGGCGACGCCGAGGTCGGCGGCGGCCATGAGGCCGAGGTCGTTGTAGCCGTCGCCGATCGAGCAGATCGGGCCGGAGAACTCGCGGGCGACGTGCGCCTTGTCGAGGACGGAGGTCAGGCCGACGAGGCGGTCGCCGGCGACGCGCGCGGTCGAGGAGCGGCACGGCACGCCGAGGCGCGCGACGAGGTCCTCGATCCAGACGTCGAGGTTGCCGGTGACGATCGTGCAGCGGTCGCGATGCTCGCGCAGGAAGGCCTCGATGTGCGGGTCGACCTCGATGTTCGCGACGATCGCGCGGACCTCGGAGACCGGGACGGCGCTCAGGATCTCCACGCGGCGGCGCAGGCTCGACTCGAAGGGGAGCTCCCCGGCCATGGTGCGCTCGGTCAGCTCGGCGATCTCGGCCTCGACGCCGATCGCGCGGGCGATCTCGGGCAGGATCTCCTGGCGGGTGATCGTGCCGTCGAGGTCGAAGAGGAACTGCTCGATCGTCGGCGTCGCGCGCCGGGCGCGGCGGCGGACGGTGGTGGCCGGCCTCAGCACGGCGGCGCGTCCGTCCCGTAGACCTCGGCCCAGGTGCCGTACGTCGCGTCGTCCCACGGGGCGCGCGCGACGATCGTCGGGGCCTCCATGTAGGGGAAGCCGGGGGCGGGCGTGCGCCAGTCGCCGTAGAGCGCGGTCAGGTCGAGGTCGACGTCGCGGACCTTCAGCCAGGTGCGGTCGAGGAAGCGGAGCTCGTCGAGCGGCTGGGCGGGGATCGCGCAGGTGTTCTGCGTGGGGACGTCGTCGCGGTAGCCGTGGTTGGTCCACGTGAAGCGCTCGCCGTCCACGGTCACCTTGAAGAATTCGTACTTCGCGCCGTCCTTGAGGAACGAGTACTCGGTGGCGGGCCCGGTCGCGGCGGGGAAGCGCAGGTGCGGGGCGAAGCCGGCGTCGACCAGGGCTCCGAAGGACGCGAGCAGCCGCGGCTCGTCCTCCGCGAGGAAGCCGAAGTCGGCGTCCTTGCTGTCGTGGAGCATGATCTCGCCCTCGCGGATCGCGCCGAGCAGGAGCCCGCCGAAGAGCCAGAGCCGGCCGGCGATCGGGGTGCGGGCGAGGACGTCGTGGAGCAGGCGCAGGTTGTGCTCCATGCGCCAGCGGGACTCCTCGAGCTCCTGGAGTGCGGGATCGGCGGCGATCGCGGTGCTCACTGCCCTGGGTGATCGGCGCCCTGGACGGAAGGTTGAGGTCCCCCGGTCGGGTGGGCAACCTCGACCTCTGGCCGGGGAGGGCGCGGGATCCACGGCTACGCTTCGCCCCGTGCCGGTACCTCTGTTCGACCCGACCTCGCCGCAGGCGCCGCTGCGCGCCGACATCCGCGCGGCCGTCCACCGCGTGCTCGACGCGGGCCAGTTCGTCCTGGGGCCGGAGGTCGCGGCGTTCGAGACGGAGCTCGCGGCCTACCTCGGCGCCGGCCACGCGATCGGCGTCGCCAACGGGACCGAGGCGATCACGATCGCGCTGCGCGCGCTCGGCGTCGGCCCGGGCGACGAGGTCGTCGTCCCGTCCTTCACCTTCTGGGCCTCGGCCGAGGCGATCCCGGCCACCGGCGCGACCCCGGTCTTCTGCGACGTCGATCCCGACACGATGTGCGTCACCGCCGAGACGGTGAAGGCCGCGCTGACGCCGAAGACGAAGGCCGTCATCGCCGTCCACCTGTTCGGCAACGTCGCGCCGATCGCCGAGATCGAGGCGCTCGGCGTCCCGGTCCTGGAGGACGCGGCGCAGGCCGCCGGCTCGACCTCGCCCGCCGGCCGCCCCGGCGCGCTGGGGGCGATCGCGACGTTCTCGTTCTACCCCTCCAAGAACCTCGGCGCCTTCGGCGACGGCGGCGCGATCACGTGCCGCGACGCCGACGTCGCCGACCGCGTGCGCACGCTGCGCTTCCACGGCTCCAAGGACAAGAAGGACTACGTCGACATCGGCTACAACAGCCGCCTCGACGAGATCCAGGCCGCGATCCTGCGCGTGCAGCTCCCGCACCTCGACGCCTGGGCCGCCAACCGCGTCGCCGCCGGCGACCGCTACGCCGAGGCGCTCGAGGGCGTCGTCGCGCTGCCGCGCGCCACCGCGGGCTCGCGGCCCGCGTGGCACCTCTACGTGATCCGCCACGACGATCCCGACACGCTGCTGGCGGGGCTGAAGGAGCAGGGGATCGGCGCGCGGCCCTATTACCGCGTGCCCGTCCACGCCCAGCCGCCGATGGCCAAGTGGGCCCCGGCGCACGACCTGCCGGGCACCGCGGAGGTCGCGCGGACGCACCTCGCGATCCCGATGTCGGCCGCGCTGGACGCCGCGATGGTCGACGAGGTCGTGGAAGCCGTGCGCGGCACGGTGCTCGCCGCGCGCTAGCGTCGCGCCCTTGCGCGTCTGGTTCGACCTCACCAACTCGCCGCACGTCCTGGTCCTGCGTCCGCTGATCGCGGCGCTCCAGGCTGATGGCGCGGAGGTCAGCGTGACCGCGCGCGACTTCGCGCAGACCGTCGCGCTCTGCGAGCGCTTCGGGATCGACTGCGAGGTCATCGGCCGCCATCGCGGCGCGCGGCTCGGCGCCAAGGCCATCGGGTTGGCCGACCGCTCGGCGGCGCTCGCGCGCTTCGCGCGCGGGAAGGGGTTCGACCTCGCGATCGGCCACGGCTCCAACGACGTCACGGTCGCGGCCTTCGCGCTGCGGATCCCGCGCACGACGATGTTCGACTACGAGTGGGCGACCGTGCAGCACACGGTCAACTGCCGCCTGGGCAACGCGGTCGTCGTCCCCGACGTCATCCCGCCGGAGCGGCTGTACAAGTACGGCGCGCGCGGCAAGCTCCAGCCCTACGCGGGGCTCAAGGAGGAGTACTACCTCGCGGACTTCGCGGCGGACGCGGCGGTCCTCGACGAGCTCGGGCTCGACCCGGCGCAGCCGCAGGCGTTCGTGCGCACGACGCCGTCGGTCTCGCTCTACCACCGCTTCGAGAACGACCTCTTCGGCGACGTCCTGCTGCGGCTGCGCGAGCAGGCGCAGGTCGTCGTCCTGCCGCGCGTGGCCGAGCAGCGCGCGGAGCTCGAGCGCGCCGGCGGCTTCGTCGTGCCCGAGCGCGCGATCGACGCGCAGTCGCTGATCGCCTACGCCGACCTCGTCATCTCCGCCGGCGGCACGATGAACCGCGAGGCCGTCGCGCTCGGCACGCCGGTCTTCACGACCTTCGAGGGCCGCCTCGGCGCCGTCGACGAGCACCTGATCGCGACCGGCCGCCTCCACCAGCTCACGGACGCCGCCGACGTCCACGTCGCCAAGCGCGACGCGTCCATCGCCGCGCCCGAGCGCATCCGCCGCGACCCGCGCGACCTGCTCGCGCTGGCCATGGCGCCGCTGCGCTGAGCGTTCGGGCTACGCCGCCTGCGGGCCGCGGCGCATCGCCGGGCGGTGGGCGATCAGCTCGACGCGCTTGACGATCGCGAGCGCCGCCTCCTGGACGGCGATCGCCTGGCCGATGCCGACGTCCGGGGACGTGCGGCGCTCGACGTACTTCAGGAACGCGACGGCCTGGGCGACGGCCGGGTCCTCGTGGGGGAGCTCCACGCGCTGGGCGACCGACTCGTGGCGGCCGACCGTCGAGGTCGTGCGGACGGCCTCGATCGTGCCGGTGTCGAGGTCGGCGAGGATCTCGGACTGCGTCGTCGTCACCCGGATGCGGCGCACGTGCGCGCCGCCGGCGCGGGAGGCGGTCAGCGAGGCGACGAGGTCGTCCTCCATCACCAGCAGCGCGTGCGCGTGGTCGATCGGCCCGCCGCGGCGCACGCGGCGGCCGGCGGCCTGGGTCGCGGCGATCGGCTCGCCGGTGAGCGCCATGACGAACTGGAGGTCCTGCGACATCAGCGCCTGGACGACGTCGAGCTCCGGCGTCGGACCGGCGGTCGCGGGGTCCATGCGCTCGGCCCGGACGGCGACCAGCGTCTGGTCGGCGCAGCTCGCGCGCAGCTCGCGGACCACCGGGTCGAAGTGCTCGTCGAAGGCGACCTGCGCGATCGGCCGGCGCGGGGCGCGCACGATCGCCGACAGCAGCGAGTGGGCGAGCTCGACGGTCGGCGCCAGCGGCGGCTCGATCAGGACGTCGAGGCCGCGCTCCAGCGCCGCGCGGGCCAGCATCGGGCGGTCCTCGACCCGGCCGGCGATCACCGCGACGTGCGCCTCGTCGAACGCCGGCTCGAGCGCCTCGAGCCACGGGATCCCGAGCGCCATCGCGAGCTGCTTGGCGTCCGCCGGGCGCGGGTCGTAGACCCCTGCGAGCACGCAGCGGTCCGCGAGCGCCCGCAAAGCGCGCGCGTGTCGCTCGCCGGCCGTGCCGGCGCCGAGGACGATGGCCCTCACCATGCCCCGGGTGATCGGAACGCGGAGCGGGGCCTTGAGACCGGTGCTGCGCCTACAATGCGGCGGATGCGCCGGCGCATACGTTCGGCTGCGCTTCCCCTCCATCGCCATTCGCTCCCGCAGCTGGGGATCGACGCGGCGCTGGTCGCGCTGGCCTACCTGCTCGCCTTCCGTCTCCGGTTCGACGGCGGGATCCCGACCGATTACTCCGATCTGCTCTCGGCGACGCTGCCCTACGTCGTCGCCGCGTCCCTGCTGGTCTTCACGCTCTTCGGCCTCTACGAGAAGTGGTGGCGCTACGTCGGCCAGCGCGACTACGTGAAGATCCTCCAGGCGGTCGTGGTCGCCACGCTGTTCGTGCCGGCCTTCAACGCGCTGACGCATCCGGTGATCGTCGGCTCGCGCCTGCGCGGCGACGTGACGCTCTCGATCCCGACCGGCGTCCTGGCCTTCTACTTCCTGCTGACGCTCGTCTTCGTCGGCGGCTCGCGCTTCATCGCGCGCACGGTCTACGAGCGGCCGCTGAGCGGCTTCCGCCCGCGCCCGGGCGCCCGCCGCGTGCTGATCATCGGCGCCGGGGACGGCGGCCGCCTCGTCCTCCGCGAGATCGTCCGCAACCCGGAGCTCGGGATGAGCCCGGTCGGCTTCGTCGACGACGACCCGACCAAGCACCGGATGCGGATCGAGGGCGTGCGCGTCCTGGGCCGCACCGACGAGCTGGCGCGGATCCTCGACGAGGCCGAGCCCGACGAGGTCACGATCGCGATCCCCTCGGCGCCGGGCACGCTGCGCGCCCGCGTCGTCTCCGCGTGCCGCGCCCGCGGGATCCCGGTCCGGACGCTGCCGACGGTCTTCGAGCTGCTCCAGACCGGCTCGGGCAACGTCGTGCGCCAGGCGCGGCCCGTCGAGGTCGAGGACATCCTCGGCCGCGAGCCGATCCGGATGGAGGTCGACCGCGTCGGGCGCTACCTCCAGAACGAGGTCGTGCTCGTCACCGGCGCCGGCGGCTCGATCGGCTCCGAGCTCTGCCGCCAGATCGCGCGCGTCGCCCCGCGCAAGCTGATCCTCCTCGACCACGCCGAGGACAACCTCTTCCGGATCATGCGCGAGCTGGAGGACGACCGCCACGTCCATCCCTCCTCGATGGCCGTCGTGCTCGCCGACTGCAAGGAGGGCGAGCGGATGCGCGAGGTCTTCGCCGAGCACCGGCCGACCGTCGTCTTCCACGCCGCCGCCTACAAGCACGTCGGGCTGATGGAGCTCAACCCCGTCGAGGCCGTCCGCAACAACGCGCTGGCGACGCGGCTGATGGCGCGCGTGGCCGGCGAGCACGACGTCCGCCGCTTCGTGCAGGTCTCCACCGACAAGGCGGTCACGCCCGCGACGGTGATGGGCGCCTCCAAGGCGCTGGCCGAGTTCGCCGTCGAGGCCGCGCAGGAGCGCTGGCCGAACACGCGCTACGCGATCGTCCGCTTCGGCAACGTGCTCGGCTCCTCGGGCTCGGTCGTCCCGATCTTCCGCCGCCAGATCGCGCTCGGCGGCCCCGTGACGGTCACCGACAAGCGCATGACGCGCTACTTCATGACGATCCCGGAGGCCGTGCAGCTGGTCATCCGCGCCGGCTCGCTGGGCTCCGGCGGCGAGATCTTCGTGCTCGAGATGGGCGACCCGGTCTCGATCTGGCAGCTCGCCGAGACGATGATCGAGCTCTCGGGCCTGCGCCCGGGCGAGGACATCGTGATCGAGGAGGTCGGGCGGCGCCCGGGCGAGAAGCTCTTCGAGGACCTCTTCAACCCGTTCGAGCGCACGCAGCCCACGCCGGCGGACAAGATCCTGCGCGCGGAGCGCGACCGCTTGGACGTCCAGACTGTCGAGACCATGTTCGACGAGGTCGGCCTCCTGGTGCTCGAGGGCGACGCCGCGGCGCTCGCCGCGAAGGTCTCCGAGCTCTCCGAGCTGCGCGGTCTCGTCCCCCGTCCCGTGCTGGGCGCGGACGTGCAGGACGAGGGCACGGCGGGGACGGACCGGGCCGTTCTCTAGCATGGCGCCCTGCATGTCGTCGATTCTGGCCCTCTCGGTCTCCGACAAGATCGACCAGTACGGCGCCTACGCCGGCTTCGCGTCGGTGCTCGGGCTTGCCGTGCTCTCGTTGCTGTACTTCGCCCAGGCGCGCGAGGTCAAGCGCCTGCGCGAGTGGGCGGGCCGCTCGCCCGAGCGTGACGCCGACCTCCAGGCGCGCGCCGTCGCCGCCGCGCAGCAGCGCGCGGTCGT
>JAOPZG010000182.1 GCA_025964215.1 Conexibacter sp. | reverse complement strand
CCACGTCGCGGCCGGGCCGTCGCCGTGGAGGACCATGTCCACCGTCAACGTCCCTGCCTCGCCGTCGAACGCCCGCGGCGTGTAGTCGCGCATCGGCGCGTCGCGCTCGCCCTCGGGTCGTCGCAGGCCCTGCGCCGTCAGCTCCGGCATCCGCGGCGCGTCCTCGCCGGGCAGCGGGAAGATCAGCTTGAGGTGGTCGTCGGGCGCGGCCGAGGCGAAGTCGGCGAGGTCGCCGCGCAGCACGATCCGGCGCAGCGCCGGCGTGAGGTCGGTGACCGCGGCGACCTCCAGCAGGCGCAGCCGCAGCTCGTGGCGGACGCGGTCGATCGTCGGCATCAGGGCCGCTTCACCGTGAAGGACCTGCTCTTCACGCTCGTCGCGGGGTCGGAGGCGAGGAAGCGCAGCCAGTGCCGGCCGGCCTTGACCTGCTTGGGGATCCGCACCCGGCCGGAGAAGCGCTTGGCCTTGATCGGCAGGATCGCGAGGATGTCCCGGTCGTCGATCTTGACCGTGACCTGCGCGCCGTCCTGCACGCGCGAGCCCCTCGACCTCCAGCTCGACCCCGTGACCTTGATGCGGCCGCCGGCCTTCACGGAAGCGCGGTCGAGCGTGACCTTCGCGCCGTCGTGCGTGGAGGTCGGGCCGCCGGGCGGGACCGCGAGGGCGGCGGGAACGAGGGCGAGCGTCAGCGCGAAGGCGAGGAGGCGTGCGAGAGAGGTCATCGAGGGGATCCGAGGTCGGTGGGAGCGCCCGTGGTCGAGCGCTTAGGGTAACCTAAGACAGGGCACCCTAACAAGAAACGTCTGCCTTGCCGTACCGACACCACATCGTCCTCCTCGCCCTCCTCGCCGCCACCTCGCTGAGCGCCTGCGGCACCACCGCCGGACCCGCGAGCGACGCCGGCGCGACCCGCACGATCACCGACGCCCGTGGCACGAAGGTCACCGTCCCCGTCCACGCGCAGCGCGTCGTCACGCTCAGCGAGCCGACCCTCGACGGCGCGCTCGCCCTCGGCGTGCGGCCGATCGCGACGACCAGCGGCCGCGGCCAGGGCGGCGTCTCGTCCTACCTCGCGCGGCGCGCCCGCGGCGTCCCGAGCGTCGGCGTCCTCGGCCAGCCGAACATCGAGCGCGTCGCCGCGCTGCGCCCCGACCTGATCCTCCTCGACGGCACCGCGGTCCAGGACCAGTCGGTGATCGACAAGCTGCGCCGCCTCGCGCCGACCGCGTACGTCAGCCGCACCGGGCAGGACTGGCGGACGGCGTTCACCTCGACCGCCGCGATCCTCGGCCGCGCGGGCGCGGGACGGCAAGTTCTCAAGGACTATGAGAAGCGCGTCGCGGAGGTTCGCACCAGGTTGGGCGCCAACGCCGACGCGCGCGTGAGCATCGTGCGCTGGGGCGGCATCGGCCTGCCGTCCGTGTTGATGAAGGAGCTCGCGGCCGGCCGCGTCCTGGCCGACCTCGGCCTGCGCCGGCCCGCGTCGCAGGACCGCGCCGGCCCCGGGCACTCGGTCCCGATCAGCCTCGAGAACCTGCGCCAGATCGACGGCGACTGGATGTTCCTCGGCGCGCTCGGCACGGGCTCCTCCGGTGGCGTCTCGGACACCCCCGCCGACCTGACCGCCGCGCGCGAGGCGCTGCGCACCGCGCGCGACACACCGGGCTTCACGCGGCTGCGCGCGGTCGAGACGGGGCACGTCGTGCCGGTCGACGGCTCGGCGTGGACGAGCGCCGGCGGGCCGCTGGCCGAGCGCGTCGTCCTGGACGACGTCGCGCGCAGCCTCGCCCCGTGAGGCCGCCGAGGATCCCGAAGTACCCGCCGCCGGAGGTGGTTGAGAGCCCGCGGATCGCGCGGCTCGCGCTCGACGGGCCGAGCGCGGCGCCCGCCTTCTGGGACGAGGTCGCGGTGCGGGGCACGCCGCTGATCGAGCCCCGCGACGGCGAGCCGGACCACCGCACCGTCACCTTCCTCTGGCGCGGCGACGCCGCGACCACCGCCGTCGTCCTGCTCGCCAACAAGCTCACCGACCCGAGCGTCTGGGACGCCTCGACGCTCGAGCGCCTGCTCGGCACCGACGTCTGGCACCGCTCCTTCCGGCTGCGCGCCGACTGGCGGGCGACCTACCAGCTCGCGCCGGAGGCCGGGCAGGGCGACGGCGCCATCGTCGCGGGCCCGCCCTCGCGCTGGGGCGCCGCCTCGGCCCGCGCCGTCCCCGACCCCTACAACTCGCGCAGGTTCCCCTCGCGCTACGGCGACGCGCCGCACTCGGTCGTCGAGCTCCCGCACGCGCCGCAGCAGCCGTGGTGCGCGCAGCGGCCGGGCGTTCCGCGCGGAACGGTGACCCGCCACCGCGTCGCGAGCACCATCCTGGACAACGAGCGCGACGTCTGGCTCTACACGCCGCCGGGAGCGCACGCGAGCGCACGACCCGCCGACGCCCTCGTCCTCCTCGACGGCGAGGACTGGGCCACGCGCCTGCCCGCCGCGACCATCCTGGACAACCTGCTCGCCGACGGCCTGATCGCGCCGACCGTCGCGATCATGCCCTCGACGCGCGACAACGCGACCCGCTGGCGCGAGCTCGCCTGCCATCCGCCGTTCGTGGCCTTCGTCGCCGACGAGCTGCTGCCGTGGGCGGCGACGCGGCACCCGCTCACCGGGGACCCCGCGCGCACCACGCTCGCCGGCCGCAGCCTCGGCGCGCTCACCGCGCTCTTCGCGGCACTCGAGCGGCCCGGCCGCTTCGGCCGCGTCCTCGCCCAGTCCGCCTCGCTCTGGTGGCCCTCGGAGACCGACCTCGACGCCGGCGCCGGCGCGCTGACCGAGGCCTACAGGAACGCGTCCGCCGTCCCCGCCCGCTTCCACCTCGAGGTCGGCCTCCAGGAGTGGGCGCTGCTCGCGCGCCACCGCCACCTGCGCGACGTGCTCCAGCTCAAGGGCAACATGGTGTCCTACGTCGAGTACCACGGCGGGCACGACGCCATCTGCTGGCAGGGCGGCCTCGCGGACGGCCTGATCGCGCTCTCGATGTCCGGAGAACCGGACACGGAACGGGTCGCGCCCGCGCGACAATAAGAGACATGCCCCGCCTCCTCTTCTCGCTCCGCTACGTCATCCCGGCGGCGGTCTGCGCGGCGGGGATCGTCATCCTGCTCGTCGCCGGACCCGGCGGCTACGGGCCCGACGCGGTGGCCGGCCTGTTCGGCGCGGGCGGCGCGATCTACCTGATGAACACGTTCATGCGGATGGGGATCGAGGGCGACGGCGACCGCGACGTCGAGGAGGCCGGCCGGATGTTCCTCGACCGCTACGGCATGTGGCCCGACGAGGTTCCCGCCGGCTGGCGGCCGCCCGACGGCGAGCCGGATGCCGCGACCGTCCTGCGCAAGCTCACCGCGCAGCGGCGCGCCAGTGACGTCGCGGCCTGAGCACGCGCTAGCGTCACGTCCGTGGCGCCGCTGCGGGTGGTCATCGCCGAGGATCAGGTCCTGCTGCGCGCCGGGCTGGCGCGCCTGCTGGCCGACGCCGGGATCGACGTCGTCGCCCAGGCCGGCGACGCCCCGGATCTCCTGCGCAAGGTGGGCGCCCATCACCCCGACGTCGCGATCGTCGACGTCCAGATGCCGCCCGACCACACCGACGACGGCCTGCGCGCGGCGATCACGATCCGCCGCGAGCACCCGGAGGTCGGCGTCCTCGTCCTCTCCCAGTTCTCCGACGAGCGCTACGCGCTGGACCTCATCGGCGAGGACTCCAGCGGCGTCGGCTACCTGCTCAAGGACCGCGTCGCCGACCCCGACACGCTCGCCGACGCCGTCCGCCGCGTCGCCGCCGGCGGCTCGGCGCTCGACCCGGAGATCGTCGCGCTGATGCTCGGCCGCCGCCGCAAGGACGATCCGCTCGAGGCGCTGAGCCCGCGCGAGCGCGAGGTGCTCGCGCTGATGGCGCAGGGCAAGTCCAACCCCGGGATCGCCGCCGCGCTGAACGTCACGCTCACCGCCGTCGAGAAGCACGTCACGCGGATCTTCACGAAGCTCGAGCTCGGCCACGAGCCCGGCGACCACCGTCGCGTGCTCGCCGTGCTCACCCTGCTGCGGGCAAGCTGACCCGCAGGCGCGTCCCGCCGCCCGGCGGGCTGTCGACGGCGAGCGTCCCGTCGAGGGCGGCGACGCGATCGGCGAGCCCCGCGAGGCCCGAGCCGCTCGCGTCCGCGTCCGCGCCGCCCCGGCCGTCGTCGACCACTTCGACGACAACTTGCCCATCCGCCAGCGCCACGGAGACCCGCGCCTCGCTCGCCCCCGCGTGCTTCGCCACGTTCGTCAGCGCCTCGGCGACCACGAAGTACGCCGTCGCCTCGATCGTCGGGCCGAAGCGCGCGTCGACCACGTCGAGCGCGACCGGCAGCGGCGCCCGCGCGGTCAGCGACTCCAGCGCGCCGCGCAGCCCGCGGTGCGTCAGCACCGACGGATGCAGGCCGGCGGCCAGCTCGCGCAGCTCGGCGATCGCGCCCTGCGT
>JAOPZG010000177.1 GCA_025964215.1 Conexibacter sp. | reverse complement strand
ACGCGCTCGCCGAGCGGCTGCTCGTCGCCGCGCTCGGCCCGCTGCTGCGCCGCACCGCCCGGCCGGGCGACGTGGTGATGGCCTCGACGCCGTGGCAGTGGCGCGCGCTGCGCGGCCTGCCGTCCGGCGTCCGGCGCGTCTTCGACTCGGCGGATGACTGGGGCTCGCTGATCCCTGGCCAGGCCGAGCGCTTCCGCGCGACCTGCGCCCGGATCGGCGCCGAGGCCGACGCGGTCCTGGTCGTCAACGAGGACATGGTCGGGACGTTCGGCGGCGGCGCGACGGTGCAGGTCCTGCGCAACGGCGTCCACCGCTCGCTGATCGAGCAGGAGCGTGCGGGCGCGGCGGCGGAGCGGCGGCTCATCTACGTGGGGACGCTGTCGGAGCGCTTCGACGCGCCGCTCGTCTCCGCGCTGCTGCACGCGCTGCCGGACTGGACGCTGGAGCTCCACGGCCCCTGCCAGTACCCCGGCCGCGGCGAGGAGCCCGGCGACGAGCTGGCCGCGCTGCTCGCCGAGCACGCCGGCCGCGCGACGTGGCACGGGGTGCTGCCGCGCGAGGACCTGGCGCGCGCGCTCGACGGTGCGAGCGTCGGGCTGCTCCCGAACCGCCCGGAGCGCTCCGGCGGGCAGGACGCGATGAAGTTGTACGACTACGCCGCGCGCGGGCTGCCGGTGGTGTCGACGGGGTGGTCGGCGGACCTGGCGCGCCTCGGCCCGCCGGTGCTGGCGATCGCGGATGACGCGGCGGGGCTGGCGCGGGCGGTGGGCTCGGTGGCTGGGGGCGGCTCGGGCGCTGCGGAGCGCCAGCGGGCGTGGGCGCTCGAGAACACCTGGGATGCGCGGTGGCCGGTGTGGCGCGCGGCGCTGTTCGGCTGAGCTTCGCTGCCTGGTCTGTCGTCCGCGGTGGGGGCCTGCGTGGCGCACCCGCGGCGCTCCGCGCGTCTGCCCGGGTGGCAGCGCGGCGGGGTTCGGATGGCGACGAGGGGTGAGGAGGCGGTGCCGTGCGCGGCGCCTCTTGTCGTCCTCGGGAGCGTTCACGGGACCGGGCGGGTCGTTCGTCGCTGGGTGCTCGCGGAGAGCACCCACCTACGCATGACGGCGATTCGCCGCCGAACGATCGATCCAGGTCGCTCAGGTCTCCTAGAGACAGCTCACAGCGACCGGGATCCTCGCTTCGGACCCGAACCACCCGCGCCCCGGCGCCGGCGGACGACCGACCTACGTCCCGCCCAGGAACTCCCGCGCGAACGCCACCCGATTGGAGCGCGGTCCCACCCGCCGCCGCGGGTTCTCCGCGATCGTCTCGTGCAACGCGACCGCCACCCGCCGTCCCACGCCCTCCCACGAGAAGCCCTCGGCGCGCGTCCGCGCATCCAGCCCCAGCGCCGCCGCCCGCGCCCGGTCGCCCAGCAGCGCGATCGTCGCCCGCGCCACGTCCCCCGCGTCCTCAGGATCGACGAGCAACCCGCTCACCCCATCCTCGACCGCATCGACCACGCCCGGCACCCGGCCCGCGACCGACGGCAGCCCCCGCGCCGCGGCCTCCAGGAACACGATCCCGAAGCCCTCACCCGCCTTGCCCGGGCCCGGCACGCGCGTGGGCATGACGAACGCGGTCGCGCGCTCGAGCCACGTGTCACGCTCGGCGTCGCTCACCGCACCGGCGAAGCTCACCACCTCGGCAAGCCCGAGCTCGGCGGCGCGCGCCTCGAGCTCCGGGCGCAGGGAGCCGTCGCCGACGATCACCCAGCGCACGTCGGGCACCGCGGCGCGGATCTCCGGGAGCGCCGCGAGCAGCACGTCGTGGCCCTTGTAGCGGTCCTCCAGCCGGGAGACGGTGAGGATCGTCGGACGCGCGTCGGGCTCCATGGTGCGCGGCGGCGCCGCGTCGACGCCGTTGGGGATCACGACGGTCGCCGACGGTTCCGCGCCGGTGCCGAGCGCGAGGTCGCGCGCGTAGCGGCTCACGCCGATGACCTTCTGCGCGCGCGGCAGCACGAAGCGGCTCGTCTCCGGGAACTCGAAGACCTCCTTGGCGTGGACGTACTGCACCAGCGGCACGCCGCGCGCGAGGCGCCCGAGCCGCGCCGCCGGGCCGCCGCGGACGTGCATCGAGAGCACCACGTCGGGCGGCGTGCGCAGCAGCCGCGCGGCGGTGGCGGCGTTGAGGCGCAGCACGGACTTGCGGCCGCCGACCGGCTCGTTGGGCAGCCGAGCCACCGGGACGTGGTCATCGGGAGCCAGGTCGCCCGGCGGCCGCAGGGCGATGACCTCGATCGCGAAGTCCGCCTCGAGCTGGTCGACGAGGCGCCCGGCGAGCGTCTCGATGCCGCCGCGGGCGGGCGGGTAGACCGGCGAGACGACGAGCAGCCGCGGGCGGGCCATGCTCATCGCTCCGGCGCGCCGCCGCGGCGCTTCAAGCGGCCGATCGACCCGGCGAGCATGGTGTAGGTCAACGCCGTCACGCGCCCGTGGTGGCGGCGGTAGTAGCGGCGCCGGCCGATCTCCATCAACTTGCGCTTGCGCTCCGACGTGCTGCTCGACCCGCCGAGGTGGACGACCGAGACGTCGGGGACGTAGACGATCCGCCGGCCGGCGCCGCGCAGCCGCCGGCAGAGGTCCAGGTCCTCGTCGTAGGTGACGAAGGCCTCGTCGAAGAGGCCGTAGGCCTCCATGTCGCTGCGGCGCAGCAGCCAGCACGTCGCCCAGAGGAAGTCCGTGTCGCGGGTCACCCGCTCGGCCTCGCGATCCTCCTGGCGCACCCGCGCGAGCTGCGCGTCGACGTCGAGGACGGGCCGAAGCAGCGCCTGCGCCTTCGTGCCGCGCAGCAGCCGCGCCGCCTCGTAAACCAGCCCGGGGAACTGCTCGCTGGAGGCCTGCGGGCGCCCGTCGGGGTAGACCAGCCGCGGGCCGGCGAGCGCGACCTGCGGGTCGGACTCGAGCGCGGCGAGCAGCGGCGTGACGAGATCCTCGGTGAGGATCGTGTCGGAGTTCAGCAGCAGCAGGTGCGTGGCGTCCGAGCTCTCGGCCAGCGCGTTGTTGCCGCGCGCGAAGCCGAGGTTCTCCGAGGAGCGCACGAGCCGCGCGTCCGGGAACTCCCGCTCGACCATCTCCGCGCTGCCGTCGGCCGAGCCGTTGTCGAGGACGCTCACGCGCACGTCGGCGCCGGGCGGCGGATGAGCGGCCAGCGACGCCAGGCAGTCGCGAAGGATGTCCCGCGTGTTGTAGGAGACGATCAGGACGTCCACGGTGGGACGCGGGGCGGTGCTCACGCGGCGTCGGTGAGGTCGGCGACGACCATCCAGCGGTAGTACGGGCCGCGGTGCAGGCGGCGCGCCACCCAGCCGAACGGCCCCCACGTCAGGTGGTGGATCAGGTGGAAGCCGCGCGGCTGCGGGAAGTCGCCGAGCGTCGCGCGGTGCATGATCCACCACATCCGCAGCGGGAAGACGCCGGTCGCGTGGACGGCCGCGACGCGGTCGGTCCCGAGCAGGCCGACGAGCTCCTCGACGGTCGGCAGGCCGTTCTCGAAGTGCTCGCCCAGCCACTGCAGGATGTTGCCGTGGTCCTCGCGCGCGGCCCAGCGGTCGTAGACGCGGCGGTCGCCGGTGGCGGCCTCGGCGTTGGTCGGGCCGATGATGATCACGCGCCCGCTCGGGGCGGTCACGCGCTTCATCTCGTCCACGACGGCCTGGCGCGCGGCCGGCGGGATGTGCTCGAACGTGTCGACGGCGATCGTGGCCGACGCCGCGCGGTCGGGCAGCGGGATGCTCGCGCCGTCGCTCTGCACGCGCGTCAGGTTCGGCGGCGAGACGATGCCGCCGTGGCGCTCGTCGGCGCCGGGGTCGACGCCCCACACGGAGCGGTCGGTCCACAGCGCCAGGCCCGCCGGCCCGCTGCCGACCTCGCAGATCGGGAGGTCGAGCGCCGGGAGCGCCCGCGCGACGGGCGCGTAGCGCAGCTCCGCGTCGAGGTCCCAGACCTTCCACGGACGGCCGACGTCGGGGGAGCCCGCGCGGCGGCCGGTCAAGATGTAGCGGAAGGTGTCGAACATGGTGTCCTAGCTCTTCGGGGCGGTGTACAGGGCGATCATGGCGTCGACCATGCGGTCGATCGTGAAGGTGGTGGTGGCGCGCTCGTAGGCGGCGGCGCCGATGGCGAGGACCGCGTCGCGGTCGGCCGCGAGCGCGTCGAGGCGGGCGGCCAGCGCGGGCGCGTCCTCGGGCTCGACGAGGTGGCCG
>JAOPZG010000161.1 GCA_025964215.1 Conexibacter sp. | reverse complement strand
GGCAGCGTGTCCTTCCCCGCCCAGCCGTCGAGGACGGCGTCGAGCGTCACGCCGTGGAAGCCGGCGCGCGCGAGCGCGGCGACCTGCTCGCGCAGCTCCGCGGGCGCGACCCACAGGTTGGGGTACTTCGCGCCCGGGGGCGGCGGGGCGATCACGTGGTACATCAGGATCGGCACGGGCGCGCGCGAGTGGCCGAGCGGCAGGTCCGGGATCGCGACGTCGACGTGGTCCGGGCCGTTGGCGACCTGGCCGGCGGGCGGAGCGGTGCGCGTCGTCGCCGGCCCCGGGCCGCCGGAGGACCCGCAGCCCGCGAGGACCACCAGCACCAGCAGCAGGAGCGCGCGACGCGGCACGCCTCAGAACCTAGTTCAGGACGTGCTCGACGGGTCGCGCTCCGCGGCCCGCGCCGTGTGCCCGAGCATCAGCTCGCGCTGGAGGTCGCGGGGTTCCGGCCCACCCACCCCGCTGCGCTCGTCGCGCACCCGGCGCACCCACTCGCCGTCGGGCTGCAGCTCCCACGCGTGCGTGTCGTCGGCGAACGCGCGCTCCAGCGTGTCGAGCAGGTCGTCGCGCAGGATCGGGTCCTCGACCGGCGCGACGAGTTCGACGCGCGTGTCGAGGTTGCGCGGCATCAGGTCGGCCGAGCCGATGAAGACGAGGTGCTCGTCGCCGCGCTGGAAGGTGAAGATCCGCGAGTGCTCCAGGAAGCGGCCCACGATCGACACCACGCGGATGTTCTCGCTGACGCCCTCGACGCCCGGGACCAGGCAGCAGATCCCGCGGATGTTGAGCTCCACCGGCACGCCGGCCTGCGAGGCGCGGTAGAGCGCCTTGATGCAGGTCCGGTCGACCAGGGAGTTCATCTTCATCTGGATCCGCGCGGGCTTGCCGGCCTTGTGCGCCTCGACCGTCAGCTCGATCTCGTGGACGATCCCGTCGCGCAGGTGGTCCGGCGCGACGAGCGCCTTGCGGTAGCGCCGCGGCCGCGCGTAGCCGGTGAGGAAGTTGAACATGTCCGCGACGTCGGAGCCGAGGCGCTCGTCGGTCGTGAACAGCCCGAAGTCGGTGTACAGCCGCGCGGTCTTGGGGTGGTAGTTGCCCGTGCCGATGTGCAGGTAGTGGCGCACGCCGTCGCCCTCGCGGCGGACCACGAGGATGCACTTGGCGTGGGTCTTCAGCGCGGGGTGGCCGTAGACGACGTGGACGCCCGTCTCCTCCAGCTTGCGCGCCCACTCGATGTTCGCCCGCTCGTCGAAGCGCGCCTTGAGCTCCACCAGGCAGACCGCCTGCTTGCCGCGCTCGGTCGCGCGGATCAGCGCGGGCACGAGCGGCGTGTCGTCGGAGGTCCGGTAGATCGTGAGCTTGATCGCGAGGACGTCGGGGTCGTTCGCGGCCTGCTCGACGAAGCGCCCGACCGAGCTCGAGAACGAGTCGTAGGGATGGTGGACGAGGATGTCGCCGGCGCGCATCGCGGCGAAGATGTCCACCTTGGCGTGGTGCTCCTCCGGCCGCAGGCGCGGCTGGGTGACCGACTGCCACGGCGGGTCGCGGAGGTCGTCGAAGCCCTTGAGCCGGACGATCTGCCAGAGGTCGGTGAGGTCGAGCAGGTCGTTGATCTCGTAGACCTGCCGGTCCTCGACCTCAAGCGCCTCGGTCAGCGCGTCGCGCAGGCCCTGCGCCATCCCGGCCGCGATCTCCACGCGCACGACCTCGCCGAAGCGGCGGCGGCGCAGCTCGTCCTCGACGGCGGTCAGCAGGTCGTCGGCCTCGTCGCTGATCTCGAAGTCGGCGTCGCGGGTCACGCGGAAGACGCCGTGCTCGACGACCTCCATCCCCGGGAAGAGCGCCTCGAGGTTGGCGGCGATCAGCTCCTCCATCGGCACGAACGTCGTCGGCTCGTCCTCGAGCGCGACGAACCGCGGGAGCATCTCCTTCGGGACCTTGACGCGGGCGAAGGTGACCTGGCTGGAGACCGGGTCGCGCACGAGCACGGCGAGGCTCAGCGAGAGGTTCGAGATGTAGGGGAACGGCCGGCCGAGGCCGACGGCCAGCGGCGTGAGGACCGGGAAGATCTGGCGGCGGAAGCGGTGGTCGAGCGCGCGGCGGGCCTCGGTCGAGACCTCCTCGATCCCGACGAGCCGGATGCCGTGCTCGGCCAGCGAGGGGCGCAGGTCGTGGGAGAGCGTGCGGCACTGGCGGTCGGCGAGCGCGAGGACCTTCTCGCGGATCGCGTCGATCGTCTCGCCCGGCGTGCGGCCGTCGAGCTTCGGCGCGGTGATGCCGGCGTCGACCTGGTCGTGCAGGCCGGCGACGCGGATCATGAAGAACTCGTCGAGGTTGGACCCGAAGATCGCGGCGAACTTGCAGCGCTCCAGCAGCGCCTGGTTCGGGTCCTCGGCCAGCTGCAGGACGCGGTCGTCGAAGTCGAGCCAGGAGAGCTCGCGGTTGACGTAGAGCTCGGGCGCGTCGAGGTCGGACGGCGGTGGCGGCGTCGCCGGGGCGGCGTCGACGGCGCGGATGGACTCTTGCGTGAGCTGGGGATCTGGGGTCATGCTGGCGCCTTGCACGGTAGGCGGTGCCGCGTGGCCGCGCCGTTACCGCCGTGTGAACGCGAGGTGATCGTTCCGGGACGGGAACAGGTTTACCCGACCTGGGCCAGCAGGTCGAGGATCACGCCCTCGCGCAGGCCGCCGCAGCCGACGTGCAAGGGGCAGCGCGCGGCGCGGGCGACCTCGGCGAGCAGGATGAGGCCGGCGGGCAGGAGGCGCACGCGCTCGACGTGGAGCTCGAGGTCGAAGGCGGCGCGGCGGGCGGGGCTCGCGGTGACGCGGGCGAGCGCGCCGTCGAGGACCGCCGCGGTGAGCTGGTCG
>JAOPZG010000145.1 GCA_025964215.1 Conexibacter sp. | reverse complement strand
CGAGCAGGTCCACCGGCTTGTCGGCCAGGCGGTCGAGCGTGACGACCGAGCCCTGGCCGAGGCTCATCGTCTCGCCGAGCGACATCCGCGTGCGGCCGACCTCGACGGTCAGCTCCACGGTCACGTCGGTGAGGCGCGTGAGGTCCGCCTCGGCGGCGGGGCCGGCGCCGGGGGCGCCGTCGGGAAGGGGGGTGAACTCGACGTCGGTCATGGTCGGTGCTCCTTACTGGATCGCCAGGTCGGTGAACATGACGTCCTCCGCCTCGACGTCGGTTTCCTTCTGGATCCGCTTGAGGACCAGCTTCTGGATCTTCAGGCGGGACTTCTCGTGCTGCAGGCGGCTCGACGGGCTGTCGGTCAGCGCGTCGGTGATGATCGCGCGCACCGCGGCCTCCTGGGGCAGCAGGCCGTAGCCGGCGGGCGGCGTCGGCGCCTCCTTGCCCAGCTTCTTGACCTCCGCCTCGAGGTAGCCCTCCTTGAGGACCAGCGCGGCGTTGAGCTTGGCGAAGCGCCCGCTCTTGAGGTTGATCAGGAAGTCCTTCTGCATGATGTACACCTCGCCCGCGATCTTCGGCTTGGGCACGACCGGCTTCGGCGCGAGCACGAACTTGTAGACGCCGCCGAGGACGAGCAGCAGCACGGGGATGATGATCTTGATGTTCTTCATGGCTTCGGGGCGAAGTTCGGCTTGATGGACGGGACCTTCGAGGCGGGCGCGGCGGCCTTCGAGGCGGTGCTCGTGGCCGCGGTGATCCGCGGCACGAGGATCTCGACGCGGCGGTTCAGCGACCGTCCGCCGGGGGTCGCGTTGGAGGTGATGGGGACGTAGGCGCCGCGGCCGGCGGAGGTCATCCGCAGCGGCGAGATGCCGTCGTGGGCGAAGGTGCGGAAGATCGCGTTGGCGCGCTCGGTCGAGAGGTCCAGGTTGTCCTGGAACCGGCCGCTGTGGATCGGCTGGCTGTCGGTGTTGCCCGAGATGATCAGCGAGTGGTCGGCCTGCGTGCTGGAGAGCAGGTGGGCGACGTCCTTGAGCAGCGGCAGCGAGGCGGGGCGCGGCGTGGCCGAGCCGCTGTCGAAGAGCAGGTCGTCGGTGAGCAGCCGGATCAGCAGGCCGTCCTTGGTGACCGTCGCCTTGATCTTGCTCGACAGGTCCTTCTGCTGGGCGACGTCGTCGATCTTCTTCTTCAGCCGCTCGAACTTCTTCTGCTCGTCGTTCGTGCTGCCGCCCGACTTCACGGTGTCCTTGGGCGCGCCGACGTACGGCGAGAGGCTCGACTCCTTGGGCGCCGAGGACGGCGTCTTGATGTTCGTCGTGCCGCCGGCGTTCATGATCGACTGGCCGCCGGGCAGGATCTTGCCCGAGAACGCGTCCTGCAAGGAGTGCTGGAGCGTCTCGAACTTCGACTTGTTGACCGCCGAGATCGAGAACAGCACCATGAACAGCGCGACGAGCAGCGTCATCAGGTCGGCGTACGTGACCAGCCAGCGCTCGTCCGGATGGTCGCCGTGGTCGCCGCCGCGCTTCTTCTTGCCCCCGTGCCCGGACATCGCGGCTCCTAGGCGGCCTGGGCCGCGGGCTCGTCGACGGCCTTGAGGGCCGGCTTGGCCTCGTCGGCCTCGACGGCCTCGCGCTCGAGCGGGGCGAGGTAGCTGAGCAGCTTCTGCTGGACCATGCGCGGGTTGTCGCCCGCCTGGATCGCGAGGATGCCCTCGAGCACGAGGCTGCGCTCGTCGACTTCCTTCTGGCTCAGCATCTGGAGCGAGTAGCAGACGGGCAGGTAGACGACGTTCGCCGAGCCCACGCCGTAGAGCGTCGCGATGAACGCGCCGGAGATGGCCGGGCCCAGCGTCTCGGGGGCGCTGAGGTTCGAGAGGACGTGCACGAGCGAGACGACGGTGCCGAGCACGCCGATGGTCGGGGCCAGGCCGCCGGCCTTCTCGAAGACCGAGAAGCCGAGCTTGTGGCGCGCGGCCATCGCGTCGATCTCGGCGTCCAGGATCTCGCGCAGGAGATCCGGGTCGGTGCCGTCGACGATCAGCTGCATGCCCTTGCGCATGAAGGGCTCCTCGATCGCCTCGATCTCCTCCTCGAGCGCGAGCAGGCCGTCCTTGCGGGCCCGCTCGGCGAAGGAGACGAGCGTCTTGACGCGGGCGCCGAGATCGGGCTGCTCGCTCATGATGGCCTTCATGTACAACTTGGGGATCGCCATGAAGCGCTTCATGCCGACGCCGCCGAACACCGCGCCCGCGGTCCCGCCGAGCACGAGGATCAGCGCGTTGATGTTGAGGAGCATGGGGGGCGCGACGCCCTCCATGATGCCGGCCATGATGATGGCGGCAGCGGCGATTCCGATTCCGATTGCGGTGGCGGCCTTCATGAGTCTTCACCCCCTTTCGTCGGCCATGTCCGGCCGGACTTCAGGGCGCCGGTGTGCCTAACCGAGCGCCTTGTCGATCGCGGACAGCACGCGCTCGGCCTGGAAGGGCTTCACGACGAAGTCCTT
>JAOPZG010000077.1 GCA_025964215.1 Conexibacter sp. | reverse complement strand
TGATCGCCGCGTTCGGCGGCGACACCGTCGCCGCCTCGCGCGCGTTCGCCCACCGCTATCGCGCGTCGATCAACGTCACGGTGCTCGTCGACTTCGAGAACCACTCGGCGCGCACGGCCGTCGAGGTCGCCGACGCGCTCGGCGACGAGCTGTGGGGCGTGCGCCTCGACACCTCGGAGTCGCTGGTCGACGAAGCGCTGGCGGACCTCGGCGAGGACGCTCCGCGCGGGGTCAACGTCGAGCTCGCCCGCCGCGTCCGCGCCGCCCTCGACGACGCGGGCCACCAGCGCGTGAAGATCGTCTGCTCCGGCGGCTTCGACGCGGAGAAGATCCAGCGCTTCGAGCGCGAGGAGGCGCCCGTGGACGCCTACGGCGTCGGCTCCTCGCTGTTGCGCGGCCAGAACGACTTCACCGCGGACATCGTCCGCGTCGACGACCGCCCCGTCGCGAAGGTCGGCCGCGAGGAGCGGCCGAACCCTCGCCTCGCGCGCGTGGCGTGACGCCGCCAGCCACGCGTCCCGCGGCGCCGCCTACGGCACCGACACCGCCGCCTTCAGGCGCGTGACGTCCCCGCTCGACGACACACCCGCCGCCGCCGGCCCAAAGACGTCCAGCGTCGGCTTGGCCTTCAAGAACCCCTTGTCGCTCCCCGCGATCGAGGACAACAGCTTGACCACCTGCGACGTATCGAGGAACAGCGAGGGCTTCGCGCCGTCGAGCAGCCCCGCCGCCGTCTTGAACGGCGCGCTGTCGCCCAGCGTGTCCCCGCCGCCGAACGCATCGGCCAAGACACCGCGACCGTAGGCGATCACGAACGTGTCGTCCTTCGCCGCGACCTGGATCCCTTGCGGCAGCGGACCCACCGACACCGAGAACCCCGTCGCGCCCGAGGCGGCGCCGTCAGCGCCACTCAGCGCGCCCGTGTCGACGTTCAAGGACCCCAACAGCTTCTTCAGCGTCCCGATCGCCTTCTGCGACGCCGCCGGATCCTTGGAGTGCACGACCAGCGCGCCGCCCAGGTCCTCGACCGACGTCCCGCGCACGAACAGCGCCGCGTCGCCCATCCACGACAGCAGGTCCTTGTTGACGTCGACGCCAAGCTGGGACTTCAACCCCTGCAACAACGTCGCGGGATCCAGGCCGCCGGTCGCGCCCGACGCGCCCAACGACCCCAACGCCTTCGTGATCGTGCCGCCGACGTCGCCGACGCCCGCGCTCAGCCACGACCCCGCCGGCACCGCGGCCGCCGCGCCCGGGCCGTCGCCGCCGCCCGCAGGCGTCTTCAGCCCGATCGCCGCGGCGTCGATCCGCACGGCGTTGCTCGCGACGTCCAGCTTCGCCGCGACCGACTGCAGCCCGCTGCCGGTCAGCAGCCCCTTGATCATGTTCAACTGGGACGCGCTCGCCGCGCCGCCCGCCTTCGTCCCGGCCGCCGCGCCGACCGCCAGGTCGAAGAAGCGCCCCGGATCGGCGTAGACGAAGCCGAGCCCGTCGGTCCCGACCGTCGCGCGCGCCTTCTTGAAGACCGCGGCATCGGCGAGCGTGTCGCCCTTGCGCGCGTCGATCGCCGACTTGAACCCGCGCTCGGTCCCGACCAGCACCGCGCCGTCGACGACCGCCGCCGCCAGGTCGTCGCTCGCCTTGTAGCGGTACTTCACGTCGCGGTAGGTCCGATCCGTCCCACCCGGCCGCCCGTCCACGAACTTCTGCGCGGCGCTGTCGTCGCGGCTCGCGATCGCCGCGACGACGTCCGGGTCCTTCCCACCGGCGCCCACGCCCGTGATCGCCAGCCCGGCCCGCTGCCCGATCCACGGCTCGACGTCCTTCGCGTACGAGGCGCCGTCGTCCTTCAAGCCCTTGTCGATCAGCCCCGTGATCTTCCCCGCCGGGTCCGCCGTCCGCAGGATCTTCCCGACGACCGTCGTCGCGTTGTCCTTCAGCTCGCCCGTCGGCTGGACCTGCGCCTCGACGTAGACCGGCGCCGAGGCCGGCAGGAACGCCGCGGGGTCCGCGCCGGCGTTCCCGCCGGCGGAGCTCGAGCTGCTGTCGCCGCAGCCGGCGAGCGGGACCGCCACGGCCAGGACGACCGCCAAGGCCGCGAGGAGACGGGGCAGGAGGGAGGAGCGCATGCACGAATCCTACGGGCGCCGGCCGCCGCGGGACGCACCCCGCCGCCGTCCGTCCGGGCGCCTCCCACCGCGTCCCACCGAACGCACACCCGGCGGACGGAACCGCGCGAATCCCGCAAGACCGCGTGCGGGCCGCCCGGGTGCAACGCGACGTGCGAATTCTGGACGGAAGTTCTCCCACCGCGTCCCACCGCCGAAAAGCCCGCAACCGCACGGGTTCCGAGCGGTTCCCGGGCAGCGAGACGACCATGAGTGGGGAAAAGTGTGGGATCGGTGTTGCATCGTGGGGGAGAGTGGGATAGAACGCCATCTGCGGACCGGGGTGGAGGAGCTCCTCCCACTCCTCCACCCCGGCCCCGATTCCTTCACGCGATGCGCCAGTCCTCATGGACACCTCGTTCACCGGCCAAGCCGACTACACCCTCGACGCCAAGAACCGCCTCACGGTTCCGGCGCGCTATCGGGGTGCCCTCGAAGGCGGCCTCGTCCTGGCCAAGGACATCGAGCCCTGCGTCGCGATCTGGCCGACCGCCGGCTACGACGACTTCCGCCGCGCCGCGCTCCAGGACGTCCACCCGATGAGCCAGCGCGGGCGCAAGATCATGACCTTCCTCTCCGCCAACTCCACGCCCGGCGGGCTCGACAGCGCGGGCCGCGTGCCGATGCAGCCGTTCCTCAT
>JAOPZG010000029.1 GCA_025964215.1 Conexibacter sp. | reverse complement strand
CGGCCGCGAGCCGCGCGGCGACGCGCACGCTCACGTACTCCTCGCCGCGCGCCGCGCTGAGCACGGCCAGCGTCAGCTCCGCGTCGGCGTCGTGCTTGACGACGAACCCGATCGCGCCCGCGGCCAGCGCCTGCCGGGCGAAGACCGGGCTGTCCTCCATCGTGAGCACGACGATCTCGGTGCCCGCCACCTGCAGCCGCAGCCGGCGGATCGCGTCGATGCTCGTGCCGTTGGACATGCTCAGGTCGATCACGAGCACGCCCGGCCGGCCCTCGTGGACCCGACGCTCGGCCGCGAGCAGGTCGTGGGCCTCGCCGATCACGTCGATGCGATCCTCACCGTCGAGCAGCCGTCGCAGGCTGCGTCGGATCAGCACATGGTCGTCGGCGAGGACGACGCGGATCGGCACGTCGATGGACACCGCTCCACGCTAACCCGCGGTCTTCCCACCGGTCAGCGGGAAAAGACGCGGATCGGGCGCGGCAAAACACCCACCCCCGCGTCAACGGTCGACGAGGTGATGGTCGAGCGCGAAGCGCACGAGGTCGGCGCGGGAGGAGACCAGCAGCTTCTGATGGATGCTGGAGCGGTGGGACTCGACGGTGCGAGCGGAGATGAACAGCTGCTGGGCGATCTCCGCCGTCGTGTGGCCGAGCGCGATCAGCCGCAGGACCTCGATCTCGCGCTCTGAGAGGTTGCCGGGGCGCCCGCGCGGCGACTCCGCGGCGATCCTGGCCCCCAGGCGCGGGTTCAGGTAGCGCTCGCCGGCCGCCGCGCGGCGCACCGCCTCGACGAGCTCGCCGTCGGCGGCCTGCTTGAGGACGTAGCCGGTCGCGCCCGCGGCCAGGGCGTCGCGCGCGTACGCCGGGTCCTGCTGCATCGTCAACACCACGATGTAGGTGCCGGGGAACTCGACGCCCATCCCGGGGATGGCCTCCAGGCTCGAGCCGCCCGGCATGTTGAGGTCGAGCACCAGCACCTGCGGGCGATGGCCGAGCACGTACCTCCGCGCCTCCTCGACGTCGCCCGCCTCGGCGAGCACCTCGAAGTCCGGCTCCTCGTCGAGCAGCAGGCGCAGGCCGCGGCGCACGACCGGATGGTCGTCGGCGAGGACGATGCCGATCGTGGGCGTGTCGGGGCCGGCCATCGACCACCACGGTAGTGCGGACACGCCGCGGCGTCCCGGCGATGGGGGTTTCTCCGCACCGTCTCGGCGGCCCGCCACGGATACCGGCGTCGCCTCGCGGTGGGACCGTCCGTCGCATCATGATCATCTACGTCGTCCTCGGCCTGCTGGTCGTCGCGCTCCTCGCGGCCGCCTCCTCGATCCGGATCCTCAAGCAGTACGAGCGCGGGGTCGTGTTCCGCCTCGGCCGCGTGGGAGAGCACGAGCGTGGCCCCGGGCTGATCCTCGTCATCCCGATCGTCGACCACGTCCACCGCGTCTCGCTGCGGATCGTCACGATGCCGATCCAGTCCCAGGGGATCATCACCAAGGACAACGTCAGCGTCGACGTCTCGGCCGTCGCCTACTACCGCGTCAAGGACACCATCCGCTCGGTGGTCGCGATCGAGAACGTCGCCGCCGCCATCAACCAGATCGCCCAGACGACGCTGCGCGCCGTCGTCGGCCGCCACACGCTGGACGAGACGCTGTCGGAGACCGAGACCATCAACACCAACATCCGCGAGATCCTCGACGTCCAGACCGAGGAGTGGGGCATCCAGGTCACGACCGTCGAGCTCAAGGACATCCAGCTCCCCGACACGATGAAGCGCGCGATGGCCCGCCAGGCCGAGGCCGAGCGCGAGAAGCGCGCCAAGATCATCGCCGCCGAGGGCGAGGCCCTGGCCGCCGGCGAGCTCGCGCGCGCGTCTGACGTGATGATGGCCCACCCGCTCGCGCTGCAGCTGCGCAACCTCCAGACGCTGGTCGAGATCTCGGTGGACAAGAACTCCACCGTCGTCTTCCCCGCCCCGCTGATGAGCACGATCCAGGAGCTGGGCGCGTTCCTCGCGCGGGAGACCACCACGGTCGGCGGCCTGCCCGCACCCCCGTCCAACGGCCACGTCGCGCCGGAAGCGACGGCGTGAGCTAAGAGTCGGTGAGCCGCCGGGGTCCGCCGACCTCCGCGCCGAGGTCCGGGATGCGGCCGCCCCAGGGGGATCCAGTGGAGATCGGCCCCCGGGGCGGGCGATGACGGCATGGCTGTCGGAGCCCGGATCGCCTAGAAGAGCCCCATGGGCTCGGCGTCGTAGCTCACCAGCAGGCACTTGGTCTGGGAGTAGTGCTCGAGCATCATGCGGTGGTTCTCGCGGCCGATGCCGGAGGCCTTGTAGCCGCCGAACGCGGCGCCGGCGGGGTACTGGTGGTAGCAGTTGGTCCACACGCGCCCGGCCTGGATCGCGCGGCCGACGCGGAAGGCGCGGCTGCCGTCGCGGGTCCAGACGCCGGCGCCGAGGCCGTACATGGTGTCGTTGGCGATGGCCAATGCCTCGGCCTCGTCCTTGAAGGTCGTCACGGCGAGCACCGGGCCGAAGATCTCCTCCTGGAAGACCTGCATGTCGTTGGTGCCCTTGAAGACGGTCGGCTCGTAGAAGGAGCCGCCGTCGAGCTCGCCGCCCAGCTCGGGCCGCGCGCCGCCGATCAGGACCTCGGCGCCCTCGTCGCGGCCGATCTGCACGTAGCGCTCGATCGTCTCGCGCTGGCCCTGGGAGACCTGCGGCCCGACCTGCGTGGCGGGGTCGAGCGGGTCGCCCTGGCGGATCGAGGCGATCCGCGCGAGGCAGCGGGCCATGAACGGCTCGTAGATGTCCTCGTGGATGATCGCCCGCGACGGGCAGGTGCAGACCTCGCCCTTGTTGAAGGCGTAGAGCACGAGGCCCTCGATCGCCTTGTCCAGGAACGCGTCGTCCTCGGCCATCACGTCGGCGAAGAAGATGTTGGGGGACTTGCCGCCCAGCTCGGTCGTCGACGGGATCAGGCTCTCGGCGGCGTAGCGCATGATCTGCTTGCCGACCTCGGTCGAGCCGGTGAAGCCGACCTTGGCGATCCGCGGGTTGGTGGCCAGCGCGCGGCCGATCTCGCCGCCCGGGCCGTTGACGACGTTGAGCACGCCGGCGGGGATGACGTCGCCGATGACCTCGCAGAGCTTGAGGATCGACCACGGCGTCGGGCTCGCGGGCTTGACCACCGAGCAGTTGCCGGCCGCCAGCGCCGGCGCGATCTTCCACGCCGCCATCAGGATCGGGAAGTTGAAGGGGATGATCTGCGCGACCACGCCCAGCGGCTCCTGGAAGTGATAGGCGTAGGTCTGGGCGTCGATCTCCGTGATCCGCCCCTCCTCGGCGCGCACCGCGCCGGCGAAGTAGCGGAAGTGGTCGATGGCCAGCGGGATGTCGGCGCCGAGCGTCTCGCGCACCGGCTTGCCGTTGTCCCAGCTCTCGGCGATCGCGAGCATCTCGAGGTTCTCCTCGATCGCGTCGGCGACGGCGTTGAGCACCGCGGCCCGCTCGGCCGGGGACTTCGCGGCCCAATCAGCCTTCGCCGCGTGCGCTGCATCGAGTGCGAGATCGACGTCGGCGGGCGTCGAGTCGGCGACTTCACAAATGATCTGCCCGGTCACGGGCGTGCGGTTGGCGCGGTAGCGGCCGTCGACCGGGGCGACGAACTCGCCGCCGACGAAGTTGCCGTATCGGGCCTGGACCTTCACGGGGCTCGCGGCATCGCCGGGGACGGCGAGGATGGTGGGCTGCTCGACAATCGTGGGCATGGTGGTTCTCCTAGATGGGGGCACATCCAGCGAACCACCGCGCGGCGCTTCAGACATCCGCACTTCACAGAGGCCGTGGTGGGGTGGACTACGGACCTGGCCCCGCTAGCAGGAGGGCGTGGTAATTGCGTTGGTGTCGTGCGTCACGGCCCCACCGCGGGCCATGTTGCGGCCGTTCACTGAGGCGCGCGTCCTCAT
>JAOPZG010000023.1 GCA_025964215.1 Conexibacter sp. | reverse complement strand
CGGCGCGCGGCGGCGGCGTGACGGCCGCGGGGCTGATCCTCTGCGTCGCGGCCGCCGCGGCGTGGTCGGTCGCCAACCTCCTGATGAAGCGCGCGAGCGCGGCCGAGCCGCTCGCGTTGATGGTGTGGATCTCGCTGATCCCGCCGCTGCCGTTGTTGGTGCTCTCGCTCAGCCTCGACGGCCCGCACGCCGTCGGCGCCGCGCTCGCCGGCCTCGACCTGCGCTCGATCGGCGCGATCCTCTACATCGCCTTCCTCTCCACGCTCGGCGGCTTCGCCGCCTGGTCGTGGCTGATGCGCACCTACCCCGCGGGGCAGGTCGCCTCGTTCGCGCTGCTCGTCCCGCCGTTCGGCCTCGGCTTCAGCGCGCTGCTGCTCGACGAGCGCGTCGGCCCGGTGCAGGTCCTCGCCGCCGCGCTCGTCGTCGCCGGCGTCGTGCTCTCGACGCGGGCCGCTCAGCCCACGCGCTCGAGCAGCGCGCGACCCTCGGGGCCGAGGACGCCGGCGAGCGTCGCGCCATCGGGCAGCTCGTACTCCTCGCCGCCGAGCACGTCGCGCCAGCGGCCGGCGATGCCCGCCGGAAGCTCCCAGCCGCCGACGCCCGTGGCGCCGTCGCGGATCGCCACGGCGACGAGGACGTCGGTCCCGCGCGCGAACGCGAGCACGTCGTCGCCCGCCGGCACCGCCACGTAGTTGTTGGTGGCGAACGGCTCGGGCCGGCGGCGGCGCAGGTCGAGCGCCGCGGCCGTGAGGTGGAGCTTGGCCGTCTCCCCCGTCGGCGGCGCGCCGTCGCGCAGCGCCTGCAACGCCTCGGCGTGCGCCGGCCAGTCGACCGGCCGGCGGTTGTCGGGGTCGACGAGCGCGAGCTTCCACAGCTCGTCGCCCTGGTAGGTGTCGGGCATCCCCGGCACCGTGAGCTTGATCAGCGTCTGGGCGAGCGCGACGCGCGCGCCGACCTCGGCCACGCGCGAGGCGATGACGTCGAAGCCGTAGCGGAACGGCCCGTGGTCGAGCAGGTCGACGGCGAAGCGCTTGACCGCGGCCTCGTGCTCCAAGTCAGGGTCGATCCAGTTCGACGACAGCTTGGCCTCGCGCAGCGCCTTCTCCAGGTACGCCTCCAGCCGCTCGGCGTCGATCGGCCACGCGCCGGCGAGCGTCTGGTAGATCAGCAGCTCCTCGACCGGCGTCGGCGCGCCGAGCTTCTCGTCGCGCAGCGGCGCGTTGACCTCGAACCACGACCGCACCGCGCCCGCCCACTCGTCGGCCATCCAGCTCAAGGCGACGAGCCGCGCCCGGACGTCGCCCGTGCGCTTGGTGTCGTGCGTCGAGGAGACGAGCAGGTTGTCGGGCAACCGCTTCATGTTGCCGGCGTGGAACGTGTCGAGATCGATCCCGAAGCGCCCCGGGTCGCCGCCCACCTCGTTCAAGGCCAGCAGCCGCGCGTAGCGGTAGAACGCCGTGTCCTCGACGCCCTTGGCCATCACCGGCGGCGTCGTCTGCTGGAAGCGCAGGACGAACTCGGCGGGCGCGCTCGCGTCATCCAGCGTGATCACGCGGCGGATCGCGGCGGGCAGCCCGTGGCGCTCGGCCTCGGCCAGCGCCTCGCGGTCGGCCGCCTCGACGTGCGCGGTGTCGGGCTCGACGTAGGTCCGGTAGATCGAGAGCGACGCGAGCGCCGCCTCGAGGTCGGGCACCTCCGGCCAGAGCCGGCGCAGCCGCTCGACCTCGGGCGTGAAGGTCGTCGTCGCCTGCTCCAGCTTCGCCTCGGCGGCGTAGTCGGCGAACGGCCGCGCGTCGCCGGTGAGCGAGGCGTACAACTCGGTCAGCGGCGCCTCGGCCGCGGGATCGACGAAGAGCGCCGCGACGTCGTTGGCGAACTCGTAGCCGACCGTGCCGGAGACCGGCCAGTCGGCGCGCAGCTCCTCCCCGGGGTCGAGGATCTTCTCGACCCAGACGTGCTCGGCGCCGCCGTCGCGCAGGCGCCGGAGGTACTGCACGGGGTTGGTCAGGCCGTCGGGGTGGTCGACGCGCAGGCCGTCGATGACGCCCTCCTGCACCAGCCGGAGCGCGAGCCCGCTGACCGCGGCGAAGACCTCCGGGTCCTCCATCTTCACGCCGGCGAGCTCGTCGACGTCGAAGAAGCGACGGTGACGGCCGCTCACCGGGTCAACGTCGAAGAACTGCTCGCGCAACGCGGGATCCGCCCAGAAGCGGTTGCCGTCGTCGGTCGCCATGTGGTTGGGGACGACGTCCAGGATGATGCCCATCCCGTGCTCGTGCGCGGTCTCGGCCAGCGCGCGCAGCCCGGCCTCGCCGCCGAGGTCGTCGCTGACGCGCCCCGGGTCGATCACGTCGTAGCCGTGCGTCGAGCCCGGCCGCGCCTGGAACGACGGCGAGAGATACAGATGCGAGGCGCCGAGATCCGCGATGTAGGGGATCAACTCGCGCGCCTTCGCGAAGTCGAGGTCGGTCCCCAGCTGCAGGCGGTAGGTGGCGCGGAAGGGCGCGCGGTCGTTGCTCATGCGGTCCTCCGCAGCACGGTGATCGAGCGCGAGGAGAGGTAGCAGTCGCGGCGCGGGCGGTAGGTCTCGGCGCCGGCCGCGATCCACGGCGCGGCCGTCGTCAGCTCCACGCCCCAGCGCGTGCCGAAGCGCGCGGCCGGGATCTTGAAGACCTGGTCCTCGTGGTGCGCGTTGAAGAGCACCAGGAACGAGTCGCCCTCGATCTTCAGCCCGTGGCGGTCGCGCGCGCCGGTCGCCTGCCCGTTGAGGAAGACGCCGAGCGAGCGGTGGTCGGGGTTCTCCCAGTCGCGGCGCGTCATGCGGCGGCCGTCGAGCCGGAACCACCAGACGTCGGGCAGCCCGGGCTCGGACTGCTCGCCGGCGAGGAAGTGCTCGCGGCGGAAGACGGGCTCGCCGCGGCGCAGCGCGATCAGCCGGCGCGTGAACTCCATCAGCTCCTGGCCGTCCTCGCCGACGTCCCACCCGAACCACGAGATCTCGTTGTCCTGGCACCAGCCGTTGTTGTTGCCGCCCTGCGTGCGGCAGAGCTCGTCGCCGCCGAGCAGCATCGGGACGCCCTGGCTGAGCATCAGCGTCGCGAGGAAGTTGCGCTGCTGCTTGGCGCGGAGCTTGAGGATCCCGTCGTCGGCGGTGTCGCCCTCGGCGCCGCAGTTCCAGGAGCGGTTGTCGTCGGTGCCGTCGCGGTTGCCCTCCTGGTTGGCCTCGTTGTGCTTGTCGTTGTAGGAGACGAGGTCGCGCAGCGTGAAGCCGTCGTGGGCGGTGATGAAGTTGATGGAGGCGAACGGGCTGCGGCCGTCGTCGGCGTAGAGGTCGCTGGAGCCGGTGAAGCGCGAGGCGAAGTCGGCGATCGACGCCTGCCCGCGCCAGAAGTCGCGCATCGTGTCGCGGTAGATGCCGTTCCACTCGCTCCACAGCACCGGGAAGTTGCCGACCTGGTAGCC
>JAOPZG010000567.1 GCA_025964215.1 Conexibacter sp. | reverse complement strand
TACGACGCGGTGGTCCTGCCGGGCGACCGCGTCGGGCTGGCGATCGGCGACGTCGCCGGCAAGGGGCTGAGCGCGGCGGCGGCGATGGGCCAGGTGCGGGCGGCGCTGCACGCGTACGCGCTGGAGGACGACGAGCCGGGGAGCGTCCTCGCGCGGCTCGACCGCTTCGTGGCCGCGATGGACGTCACCGCGACGGCGATGTTCATCATCATCGACGCCGAGGGCCAGATGGCGATCGCCAGCGCGGGCCACCCGCCGGCGGTCCTGGTCGACGCCGCCGGCGCGCGGCTCGTCGTCGGCGCGCTCGGGCCGCCGCTGGGCTCCGGGGTCGAGGGCCGCGGGACCGAGCACCATCACCTGCCGGCCGGCGCGCGCCTGCTGCTCTACACCGACGGGCTGGTGGAGCGGCGCGACGAGCGCCTCGACGTCAGCCTCGAGGCGCTGCGCCAGGTCGTCGCCTCGGCGGGACCGAGCCTCGACGCCATGTGCGACCGCGTCCTCGAGGCGCTCGCACCGCGCGAGGAGGGCGGCGAGTGGCCCGACGACGTCGCGCTGCTCGCCGTGCACCGCGACTAGATCGGGATGCCCCAGAGGGGGAACCAGCGCTCGAGCTCCTGCTCGACCGGCAGCTCGGTGCCCAACTGGGCCTTGATCTGCAGCTCGCGCTCGGTCGAGCGCTGCTGCGCGCCGCCGGCCGGCACGAACGGGTACCACGTGCCGCGCTTGTAGTTGTAGATGAAGTAGACGGGGTGGCCGTCGGCCTGCTCGAAGGCGAAGACCGCGCAGAGCACGCGGTTGCCGTAGCCGCCGACCGCGAGCGCGTCGCTGACCGCGTTGACGCCGACGGCGAGGTCGTCGATGTCGTCGTCGTGGAGGACCATCCAGCGGTAGCCGTAGCTGTCGTCGCTGGTCGTGAGCGTGGTCCCGGTCTCCTCGCCGGTGCCGCGCACGACCTCCTCCATCTCGGTGACGATCTGGGCGAAGTCGCCGGTCGCCAGCGGCTGGAAGACGATCGCGGCCGAGCCGCGGGTCTTGATGCCCGGCCCGCTCTGCAGCGCGATCGCGGCGGTCGTGATCGCGAACAGGCGGTCGGGCGCGGGGCCCTTGACCTTGCTGCGGCCGAGCAGCGCGTCGAAGAGGCCCACGGCTTACGAGGCCAGCGCGACGTCGGTGATCCGGCCGCCGCTCTGCAGCTGCGACTCCAGCCGCGAGAGCGCCTCGATGCGCTTCTCCATCGGCGGGTGGGTCGAGAAGAGGTTGTAGAGCGAGTCCTTCACCTTGACCGGCACGATGTAGAACGCGTTCATCTCGGCGTGGGCGCGGAGGTCGGACTGCGGGATCCGCTCGTTGACGCCGCTGAGCTTCAGCAGCGCGGAGGAGAGCGCCGAGGGGCGGCCGGTGATGACGGCGGCGCCGCGGTCGGCGGCGAACTCGCGGTAGCGCGAGAGCATCCGCATCAGGAAGAAGGAGACGACCCAGACGACGGCCGAGATCAGGATGATGGCCATGAAGGACGGGCCGTCGTCGTCGTCGTCGCTGTAGCCGCCGCCGCCGAAGCCGCCGCCCCCGAAGAGGAAGCCGAACTGGACGATCATCGACGCGATCGAGGCGAAGAAGCCGGCGAGGGTCATGATCATCACGTCGCGGTTGACGATGTGCGTGATCTCGTGGGCCATCACGGCCTCGAGCTCGCCGGGGGAGAGCAGGTCCATGATCCCGGTGGTCGCGCAGACCGTCGCGGTCTTCTGCGAGCGGCCGAGCGCGAAGGCGTTCGGGACCGGCGAGGCGACGACCGCGATCTTCGGCTTCGGGATGTCGGCCTGGATGCAGAGGCGCTCGATCATCGCGTGGAGCTCGGGCGCCTCCTGCGGCGAGACCTCCTGGGCGCCCATCGAGCGCAGCGCGAGCTTGTCGGAGCCGAAGAACTGGAAGGCGAGGAACGCGCCGCAGCCGATCAGCGCGATCACGCCGCCGGCGCTGGCGAACAGCACGCCGAAGAAGACGATGTAGACCAGCCCCAGCAGGAGCATGGTCGTGAGCATCCGCACCTGCAAGCCCGTGTCCCGACCGAACGACGTGTTCATGCGCGTAAGGGTAGTCCTCTCGTATTAGGGCTTCCTGAAGGCCGGCCGTGCGCGCGCGCCACGCACGGCGAGTTGCAGGGTCGGAGGGTGCGGCCTCCTACCATCCGCGCCGCATGCGCCTGCGCCACGCGATGGCCGGCGCCGTCCTTCCGCTGGTCTTCTGTGCGCTGCTGTGGCTCGTCCTGCCGCTGGGCTCCGAGGCGACCACGCCGCAGGGCCGCGCCGCCTCCCTCCAGCAGAAGATCCAGAAGACCAAGACGAAGATCGGCGCCCGCAAGGGCACCGAGCACGTCTTGAGCACCGACATCCAGCGCTGGTCGTCGAAGATCAGGCGGTTGCAGGGGTCGATCTCGACGCTGCAGGCGCGCGAGGGCAAGATCCAGGCCGACCTCGACGCGCGGCGCGCGGAGCTGACGCAGACGCAGTCCGACCTGCGCAGCGAGCGCGCCCGGCTGGCGCGGCTGAAGGCGCGGCTCGTGCAGGGGCGGGCGATCCTGGCGCGGCGGCTGGCCGAGCTCTACGAGGCCGACAAGCCGGATCTCGTCAGCGTCGTGTTGAACTCCAACGGCTTCGCGGACCTGATCGAGCGCGGCGAGTTCCTCGGCCGGATCCAGGACCAGGACAACCAGGTCATCACGCTCGTGCGCAGCGCGAAGAAGGACGCGACGTCGACGGCCGCGCGGCTCGACACGCTCGAGGCGCGCCAGCAGACGCTGACGGCGCTGGTGCAGACGCGCCGCGACCAGGTCGCGCAGATCAAGGACCAGCTGATCGGGACGCGCGTCGGCTACGAGCAGACGCGCGCCGGCAAGGCGAAGGCCCTGACGCAGGTGCGCACGCAGCGCAAGTCGCTGGAGACGCACCTGGACGAGCTCCAGAAGGAGTCCGACAAGGTCCAGGCCCAGCTCCAGGGCGGTGCCGGCCTGCCCGCCGGCCCGATCCACGGTGGCAGCGGCCGCTTCATCTGGCCCGTCAACGGCCCGATCACCGCACCCTTCTGCGAGCGCCGCGCCTGGGAGGCATGCCACCCGGGCATGGACATCGGCGTCCCGACCGGCACGCCCATCCGCGCCGCCGACGGCGGCCGCGTCGCCATCGCCGGCTGGGAAGGCGGCTACGGCAACTACACCTGCATCCAGCACACCGCCTCGCTGTCCACCTGCTACGGCCATCAGTCGGTCCTGAAGGTCCACGTCGGCGAGCAGGTCAGGCAGGGCCAGATCATCGGGCTCTCGGGCTCCACCGGGCACTCCACCGGGCCGCATCTGCACTTCGAGGTGCGGATCAACGGCGCGGTGACGAACCCGATGAACTACCTGTAGGTCCGCGCCCGCCTTTACGATCTCTGCCGTGCTCACCGTCACGGAAGCAGCCGAGCGGGTCGGCCGGACGCCGGAGACCGTCCGGCGTTGGATCCGCTCCGGGCGGCTGGTAGCGGTGACCGATCGCGGACACCTGGCGATCGCGCCGAGCGATCTCGACAGCGTTCGCGACGAGCTCTACCCGATGCTCGAGCTCCCCGAGGAGTGGAAGCACTTCGAGGACGGTACGCCCGTGCCCAACTGGGCTGCCGCGGTGGCCCTGGGCCGTCAGGGTCGTTGAAGCTCGTCGTCGACGCCAGCGTGGCGATCGCCGCGATCGCGACGCCACTCGGGTTCGAGCGGCTGCGGGCGTTCGAGCTGATCGCCCCGCCGCTGCTGTGGATTGAGACCGAGTCCGTCCTCCATGCGACGGCCTGGCGCGGTGAGATCGATGCCGGACGGGCGATCGAGATGCGGGATCGCCTCCGCACCGCGCCGGTTGCTGCGGCGGAGCCCGACGCGCTCGCCGATGCGACGTGGGTCCTGGCCGATGAAATGGGATGGCGAAGACGTACGACGCCAACTACGTGGCGCTCGCCCGCCTCCAGGACTGCCGCGTCGTGACACTTGATGCGCGCCTGCGACGCGGCACCAGTCGGTTGGGCATCGTCGTCGGCCCGGCCGAGCTGTAGTCAGGTCCGCATCGCGCGGCTGAGGAAGCGCACGGAGGCGCCTTGGAGCTCGGCGTCGTGCTGGATCGAGCGGTGGTGGCCGCCGGGTGGGGTGATGAGCTTGGAGGTGGGAGCTGCTGCGTGGAGGGCGCGGGAGAGCTCGACGGGGACGACCTCGTCGCCCTCGGCGTGGAGGAGCAGGAGCGGCACGTCCAACGCTCGGACGGCCTCGGTCTCGTCGTGGGCTCTCAACAACGACACGATCGCGTCGCGGTCGACGGCGAAGCCGAAGCGGCTGCCGCGGACGCCGGCGGAGAGTCCCACCGCGGACGCCGGGCAGATGGCGACGACGGCGGCGGCGCGCGCCTCGGCGGCGGCGACGAGGGCGAGGTAGCCGCCCATGGAGGAGCCGCGGAGCCCCACGGCGTCCACGCCGGCCCGCTCGCGCAGCAGATCGGCCATCCGCGCCACGTCGTCGATCGCCCGCCCGTCCAGCGGCCCCGGGCTCTCGCCGTGGCCGCGGGCGTCGAAGGCCAGCGCCGCCAGGCCGCCGCCGGCGCACGCCCGGGCGAAGTCGAAGTGGCTCTCCTTCCTCGAATCGGCGCCGTGCAGGACGACCACGCCGGCGGTCGGCGCGCGGGAATCGGACCCGCCCGCCCCGAAGCGGGCCCATGCCAGGCCGTCAAGTTCGCCGGTCTCCACGGGTGGGTCAGCCCGAACGGTGCGCATGGCGTGGCATCATGCCGCCCCGCCGATGGCGACCACGCAGACCCCCGTCTCCCACGTCTGGCCTTTGGGCACGACCCTCGACGCCGACGGCGTCCTGCGGCTCGGCGGCTGCGACGCCCGCGGGCTCGCGGAGACCTTCGGCACGCCCGCCTACATCGTGGTCGAGGAGGACCTCCGCAGCCGCGCCCGGCGCTTCCTGAGCGCCTTCGCCCAACGGACCGACGACTACGAGGTCCACTTCGCCTCCAAGTCGTTCCCCGCCACCGCCGTCCTGCGCCTCTTCGCCGAGGAGGGACTCGCGTGCGACGTCGCCTCCGGCGGCGAGCTGCACCTCGCGCTCAACGCCGGGTTCGACCCCAAGAAGGTCCACCTCCACGGCAACGCCAAGTCGATCGCCGAGCTCCAGCAGGCCCTCGACGCCGGCATCGGCGACATCGTGGTGGACAACCTCGTCGAGCTGGAGCGCCTCGAGCGCCTCGTGCCAGCCGGCGAGCGCCAGCGGATCCTGCTCCGCATCGCCCCCGGCGTCAGCCCCGACACCCACCCCAAGATCTCCACCGGCGGCCCGAACACCAAGTTCGGGTTCAACCTCGACGACGCGCGCACCGCCATCGACCGCGCGCAGGCCTCCGACCGCCTCGACCTCGACGGCCTGCACTTCCACATCGGCTCGCAGATCCTCGACCTCGCGCCGTTCCGCGCCGCCCTCGAGGTGGTCGCCCAGCTCGGCGACTTCCGGACCTACAACATGGGCGGCGGCCTCGGCGTCGCCTACACCCACGAGCAGTCCGCGCCGGAGATCGAGGACTACGTCGAGCGCAAGGTCTCGCTCATGCGCGAGATCCTCGGCGAGGGCAAGCGGATCGCCGACGAGCCCGGCCGCGCGCTCGTCGCGCACTCGACCGTCACCCTGTACACGGTGGAGTCGGTCAAGCACAACGTGGTGGACTACGTCGCGGTCGACGGCGGGATGTCGGACAACTTGCGTCCCATGCTCTACGACGCCCGCTACGAGGCGATCGTGGTCGGCCGCCCCCCGGGCGGCTCGACCGCCGTCCACCTCGCCGGCAAGCACTGCGAGTCCAGCGACATCCTGATCGCCGGCGCCGACTTGCCCGACCCCCGGCCCGGCGATCTCATCGCCGTTCCCGTCACCGGCGCCTACGGCCACGCCATGGCCAACAACTACAACGGCCAGCCGCGGCCGCCGCTCGTCTTCGTCGGCGACGGCGAGGCCCGCGCGGTCGTCCGCCGCGAGACCTACGAGGACCTGACCCGGAGGGATCTTCCTTAACATGCCCGACCCCGAGCGCTTCCGCATCGGCCTGCTCGGCCGCGGCACCGTCGGCGGCGCGTTCGCCGAGCTCGTCGCCGAGCGTGCCGACCACGTCGCGAACATCACCGGCCTGCGCCCCGAGATCGGCGGCGTCCTGCGCCGCAGCGAGGGCGACTTCGACGCGATCCTGGCCGACTCCGACCTGATCGTCGAGCTGATGGGCGGGATCGAGCCGGCGCGCGAGTACGTCGTCCGCGCGATGGCCGCCGGCAAGCACGTCGTCACGGCCAACAAGCAGCTGCT
>JAOPZG010000546.1 GCA_025964215.1 Conexibacter sp. | reverse complement strand
GCGAGAGCGAGGCCTGGCGCAGCATCCCGGGCGCGGGCTTGCGGCAGGTGCACCGCGCGCGCAGCCGCGGGAGCTCGGCGTCGGGGTGGTGGAAGCAGTAGCGCCAGTCGGCGATCTCCACGCCGCTCGCGGCGAGCAGCTCCACGACGCGCTCGTGGACGGCCCAGAGCGCCTCGAGCGACGCCTTGCCCTTGGCCGCGCCCGGCTGGTTGGAGACGACGACAAGCTCGTAGCCGGAGGCCTGGAGGATCCGGCAGCCGTCCGCGGCGCCGCCGACCAGCGCGACGTCACCGGCGCGCAGCGGCGACTCCGGCCGGCCGTCGACCGGGTCGAGGACCGGATCGTTCAGGACCCCGTCGCGGTCGAGGAAGACGGCGCGCGGCACGGGCTCAGCCGTCGCCGGGCAGCGGGACGAGGTGGACGTCGGCGAGCCGCCCGACGGCGCCCGTCTGGTCGACGCGGAACGAGATCCGGTTGAGGCCGCGGCGCAGCGCGATCGGGTAGATCCGCGCGCCGAAGCTCGGCGGGACCTGGAAGCTCGCGTGCGTGTCGGCGTTGGCGATCGTGATCGTCGTGCCCTTGGGCGGCGGCTGCTGCGGCGCGCCGATCAGCTGCAGGCCGTAGCGCCGCGGCGAGCCGCTGACCACGGTCAGCACGACGGGCACCTGCCCGAGCGGGAAGGTCACCGAGCCGACGCCCTGGTCGGGGTCGGTGTTGGACTCCAGGCCCGTCGGCGCGTAGATGTTGGTGGCCTTGGGCTCGCCGTCGAGGTGCGCGATCAGCGTCGGCAGCGGGCTCGTGAGGTTCTCCAGCCGCGCGTACGTCTTCGGCGAGAAGCTGCGCAGGCCGTCGTAGTAGCCGGTCATGTTGATGGCGATCCCGACGAGCACGCCCCAGGCGAGCAGCACCGCGCCGCCGACGGTGACGAGCCGCCGCGGCGCGCCGCTGAGCCGGGCCGTCCACGCGATCCAGCCGAGCGCGGCGACGATCAGCAGGACGGAGGCGAAGTCGACCTCGTAGCGCATCGTCGCGCCCCAGAGCGCGAAGCAGACCATCACCAGGATGAGCACGCCGACGCCGAGCAGCCCGGCGGCGACGCGCCGCGCGGTGCCGCGCAGCACCACGGGCGCCGCGAGCGCGAACGCGATGAACGGCACCGTCGTGAGCATCCCGCCGACGGGCTCGAGGCCGTCGTACTCGGCCGGCGGGTCGAAGGGGTAGGAGAGCGGCGGCGGCCCGAGGTGGACGTAGGGGAAGCCGAGCGTCAGGTGCGGGCGCGCGAGCAGGTAGTACCAGAGCCCGGGCGGGATGTACCCCACCTTGTTGCCGTGCTTGGTGTGGGGGTCCACGCCCGCGAGCTGGTAGCTCTGCCCGAAGTCCATCGGGCTGCCGAAGCGCAGCACGTTGTACAACAACAGCAGGAACCCGACCGCCGTCACCGGGCCGAGCAGCGCGCCCGCCGTCCGCACGCCCGCGCGCCGGTCCGGGAGCCGGCGGTACAGGATCACCGCGATCGCGAGCAGGCCCAGCCCCCAGACCGCCATCGTCGGCCGCGCGCCGACGGCGAGCCCGACGAAGAGGCTCGCGAGCGCCAGCCGGCGCAGCCGCACGCCGTCCTGCAGCCCCGTGATCACGAGGTAGAGCGCGATGAACGAGAGGCAGTAGCCCGCCGTGATCGCGGTCTCGTAGATCGCCACGCGCCGCAGCGTGAACGGCAGCGCGTTCCCGGCGGCGAGCGCGAGCCCGGCGGCGCCGAGCATCCACCGCGGGGCGTCCGGGACGTAGCGCCGCGCCAGCAGCCGCAGCGACGCGAGGCTGAAGCAGAACCCGACGAAGGCGAAGAGGAAGACCGCGAGCGTCTCGGGCAGGTCTCCGAGCGGCAGCAGCCGGAACGGGATGAAGAGCAGCAGCGCCGGCGCCGGGCCCCAGTACAGGTAGTACTTGTCGTGGTAGAGCGACAGGTCGTGCACCGCGTAGGGCACGTTCTGGGCCGGGTCGTACGGGTTGGGCAGCGCGAGCAGGTCCGGGCTCGGCTGCAGCAGCAGGTGCAGGTGCCCGCCGAGGAAGCCGTCGGAGAGCAGGTTGTAGTAGTCGCTGCGGTTCTGGCCGAACTGGAAGGGCGAGCCCGAGGACCAGACCGTCCACAGGTAGAACGCGCCGACCAGCGCGCAGAACGCGACGAGCGCCTTGTGCCGGCCGAGCCAGCGCGGAAGCGCGAGCGTGCGGACGGGCCTGGCGAGCGTCGCGGTCATGGCGCCGGCTAGCGGGCGTCGGTGCCGGCCGCGGCGGTTCCCACGCCCTCGAGCTCCTCCCACTTCCCCGGCTGCGCCTCGACCGCGGGGTGGGAGACGACGAGGTGCCAGAGGATCGCCTGGAAGCTCTCGACGTGCGGCGTGCGCCGCGCGGCGTCGCACTCGACGACGATCGCGACGTCGGCGACCTGCGCGGCGTGGCCGTCGGCCTTGCCGACGATCGCGTAGATCGGGGCGCCGACCTCGGTCGCCAGCTCCATCGCCTGGACGAGGTTCATCGAGACGTTGTGCTCGCGCGAGCCGCCGCCGACGGAGAAGACGAGCAGGGCGTCGCGCGCGCCGATCCGGGAGGTCCGCAGCCACGCGCTGTAGCTCGTCTCCCAGCCCTCGTCGTTGACGCGCGCGGTGAGCTCGGAGACGTTGTCCGACGGTGTGTAGCTCTCGATGTGCGCGATCTTGCGGAAGTCGTTGACCGCGTGCGAGGCGTGCCCCGCGCCGCCCCCGACCCCGACGATGAACAGCCGCCCGCCGCGCTCGCGGACGGCGGCGATGCCGGTCGCCATCCGCTCCATGTCCTCGCGCGAGACGCTCCCGGCGATCTCCGCGACTTCGTCGAGGTAGGTGGCGGCGTAGCTCATCGGTGGGCAACGTAACTCAGCATCCGCCCGTGGGGAACGGCAGTCCATGCCGGAGCGTCAAGGGCTCGTCGGGCGCCGCGCTCGCCCGGCGTCGCGCCGCGTAGGGTTGCCCGCAGCATGCCGCGCTCGCCCCTCCGCCGCCTCCGCTTCGCGCTCGGCCGCGCCTACGCCGCGCTGTGGCGGGCGACCGACCGCGGG
>JAOPZG010000185.1 GCA_025964215.1 Conexibacter sp. | reverse complement strand
TCGGCGAGCCTCGTCGAGCTGCCGCTGCTGGGCGTGGCCGAGCCGGTCTGGCGCCAGCCCGCCTCGCAGGTCGCCGCCGACGTCGCGTTCCACCTCGTCTACGGCGTGGCGAGCGGCGCGGCGCTCGCCGGGCTCGCGCGACGCTGAGCGGCGGCGGGTCACGACCATCCGCCGCCTCGTCCAGATGCCGCGCGCAACAGGCTCGCGCTGCAGCGCGATCGCGGCGCCGTCCCGGTGACGTCGACCGCGGTCGCGTGCACGCCGTGCGGCGATTGCGGGTAGAGCGCGCGCGTGGCTCGCGGCGCCGACACCCGCGGAGCGTTCTCCGGGCTCTTCGACCTGTACGTGCCGATCGCGGCGGGCGTCTTCGCGCTCGTCGTGATCGTGCTGGTCGTGATCGTCGTCCGCGACCGCGCGCGACCGGGAGGGCCGTCGCCGTCGACGCGCTCCAGCGCGGGCCGGCCGGAGGTCGCCTACGCGGTCGTGCTGGCGCTCGTCGCCGCCTTCCTGGTCTGGCGCAGCTTCGACTCGGTCCACCGCGTCAACCAGACGGTCGCGCGCGCCGCGCCCGCGCCCCGCGCCGGGCGCGCGGGCCTGACGATCGCGGTCGTCGGGGCCAAGTGGAACTGGCGCTTCACCTACCCGGGCGGCGTCGTCGAGCAGGGCGAGGGGCCGACGCGGCTGCCGACGCTGGTCGTGCCCGCCGGCCAGCCCGTGCGCTTCCGGCTCACCTCAGCCGACGTCATCCACGCGTTCTGGATCCCCGAGGCGCGCTTCAAGTACGACGCGATCCCGGGCCGGACCAACACCTTCGACCTGCTCTTCGACCCCGGCGTCGACTACCGCGACGACCGCTGCTCGGAGTTCTGCGGGGAGTACCACGAGCAGATGCGCTTCCGCGTGGCGGTCAAGGCGCCGGCGGCGTTCCGGGCCTGGCTGCGCGCGCGACAGGACGAGGCGGCGGCCGCGTGATCGACGCGCTCCTCTCCACCGACCACAAGGTCGTCGGGCTCCGGACGGCGATCACCGCGCTGCTGTTCTTCCTGGCCGGCGGCGTCCTGGCGCTCCTCATGCGCTCCGAGCTCGCCGAGCCCGGCCTGCAGGTCGTCTCCCACCAGGGCTACGACGAGCTGTTCACGATGCACGGCTCGACGATGATCTTCCTGGTCGTCATCCCGGTCGCGCTGGCGTTCTGCGTGTACCTGGTCCCGCTCCAGGTCGGCGCGGCGAGCATCTCCGGCGCGCGCTGGGCGCTGGTCGCCTCGTGGCTGATCGCGCTGGGCGGGATCGTGATGTGGCTGGGCTTCCTCACGCGCGAGGGCGCGGGCAGCGCCGGCTGGTACGCCTTCGACCCGCTGTCGGACACGCCGAGCACGCCCGGGACCGGGATGGACCTGTGGATCTGGGGCGTCGTGCTCGCCACGACCGGCGCGATCGTCCTGGGCTGGTGCATCCTCATCACGATCCTGCGCCGCCGCGCGCCCGGCATGACGATGCTGCGGATGCCGGTCTTCACCTGGACGGCGTTCGCCACGTCGCTGCTGGTGATCTTCTCCTTCCCGTCGCTGGTCGTCGGGATGGCGCTGCTCTGGCTCGAGCGCCGCGGCGTGAGCACGCTGAGCCCGATCACCTACCAGAACCTGTTCTGGTTCTACGGGCACCCGGCGGTGTACGTGATGTTCTTCCCGTTCGTCGGCATGGCGGCCGAGGCGGCGTCCGTGTTCAGCGGCCGGCGCTTCTTCGGCTACCGCGCGTTCGTGCCGGCGCTGATCGGGTTCACGGTGCTGTCGCTGAGCGCCTGGGCGCACCACATGTACACGACGGGCGCGGTCCCGGTCGAGGTGTTCACCCTCACGTCCACCGCGCTGATCGTCCCGGCCGGGATCGAGTACTTCGACATCATCGCGACGCTGTGGCGGGGCTCGATCCGCCTGACCACGTCGATGCTCTTCGTCCTCGGGTTCCTCGTGCAGTTCCTGGTCGGTGGCCTGAGCGGGATCTTCGTCGCCTCGCCGACGCTCGACTTCCAGGCGACCGACACCTACATCGTGGTCGCCCACTTCCACTACACCTTGATGGCCGGAAGCGTGTTCGCGCTCTTCGCGGGCGTCTACCTGTGGTGGCCGAAGCTGACGGGGCGGCGGCTGGGTGAGGGGCTCGGGCGCGCGCACTTCTGGCTGATGGCGATCGGGACGAACCTGACGTTCCTGCCGCAGTTCGCCCTCGGCTACGACGGCATGGCGCGGCGGCTGCCCGACTACCCCGCGAGCACGGGCTGGCAGGGGCTGAACGTGGCGTCGACGATCGGGTCGTTCCTGATCGCCGTGTCGGTCCTCGTGTTCCTGCTGGCGGTGGCCGGCTCGTTCCTGCGCCGGCGCGACGCGGCGCCCGACCCGTGGGGGACGGGGTGCTCGCTGGAGTGGGCGGCGCCGAGCCCGCCGCCGCGCGGGAACTTCACCGCGCCGCTGCCGCCGGTGCGGTCCTACGCGCCGCTGGCCGACCTGCGCGAGGGCCGTGCCCGGGAGGACGAAGCGGTGGCGGTGCCCGCGTGAGCGCGGTGGTCGCCACCGTGCCGCTGGCGCTGTTGTACGCCTTCGGGTTGGGGCGTGCGCCCGCCCGGCGCCGCAGCTGGGCGGCGCCCGCGTGGTTCGCCGGGCTGGTGGTGCTGGCCGTGGCGACCTCGCCCGCGCTGGAGCG
>JAOPZG010000528.1 GCA_025964215.1 Conexibacter sp. | reverse complement strand
GCGCCTGGGCGACGGTGCGCTCGACGTCGGCGGTGCTGCTGACGTCCGCGATGACGGGCGTCGCGCCGGTCGCCTCGGCGGCCGCGTGCAGCGCGGCCTCGTCGAGGTCGACGGCGAGCACCGTCGCGCCCGCCTCGACGAAGCGCGCGGCGATGGCCTGGCCGATGCCGCGGCCGGCACCGGTGACGATCACGGTGCGGTCGCGGAAGTCGAAGCTGAGGTTGGTCATGACGGGTCTCCTGGAGGGGTCAGACGGCGGTCGTGTGGCCGCCGTCGATGAGCAGCGTCGCGCCGGTCGTGTAGCGCGACTCGTCGGACGCGAGGTAGACGGCGCCCCAGGCGACCTCGTCGGGGTCGGGCACGCGCGGGATCGGCCAGCCCTGGACCAGCTGCTCGACCTTGTCGATGGAGTCGGCCAGCAGCGGCGTGCGCATCGGGCCGGGCAGGATCACGTTGGCGCGGATGCCCTGCGGGCCGTAGGTGATGCCGGCGTTGCGGGTCAGGCCGGTGAGCCCCGCCTTGGAGGCCCAGTAGGCGGCGTGGCTGGGAAAGCCGCGGCCGTCGCCGCCGTTGGCCGAGGAGATCGCGACGATCGAGCCGGCGCCGGCCTCGATCATGTGGGGGATCACGGCGCGCATGCCCAGGAACGCGCCGGTGAGGTTGACGTCGAGAACCTGGTGCCAGTGCTCGACGGTCTCGTCCAGCAGCTTGGACGTCGCGCGCACGAAGGCGTTGTTGACGAGCACGTTCGGCGCGCCGAAGCGCGCGACGCAGTCCTGGACGGCGGCGGCCCAGTCGTCCTGGTCGGCGACGTCGAGGTGGCGGTAGGCGGCCGCGCCGCCGCCGGTCGCGGCGATCGTCGCCGCGGCCTGCTCGCCGAGCTCGTCGCGGACGTCGGTCAGCAGCACCGACGCGCCCTCCGCGGCGAAGAGCGTGGCGATCGACTCGCCCAGGCCACGCGCCGCGCCGGTGACGATCGCCACCTTGCCGTCGAGGCGGCCCGTCATGCCCGGTCCTGGCCGGCGGTGGGATCGATTGGCATATCTACTATGACTATCATAGACTTCAATTCTATGAAGGACACCGTCTTCGCCCCCGGCCTCCACGAGCCCGAGACCCCCGTCGCGTTGCAGGACGGCGGCTGGCTCGTCGTCGAGATGGGCGCCGACGCCGGCGGCGTCACGCGGGTCGGCGCCGACGGCACGACGCTCGAGCGGCTCGTGCGCACCGGCCGCCCCAACGGCGTCGCGATCGACGGCTCGGGCACGCTCTGGATCGCGGAGTCGATCGGCCTCGGCGACGGCGACGGGCCGGGCATCAAGCGGCTCGCGCCGGGCGGCGAGCTGGAGGCCGTCCTGGACCGCTGCGACGGCGCCCCGATCCTCTGGCCCAACGACCTCGCCTTCGGCCCCGACGGCGCGCTCTACTTCACCGACACCGGGCTCACGCCGCCCCAGCTGGCGGGCGACGCGCCGCTGGACAGCTACCCGTGGGACGGCCGCGTCTTCCGCTACGAGCCCGCGACCGGGGCGGTGTCGCGGCTGGACTCCGGGCTGATGGCCGCCAACGGCCTCGTCTTCGGGCTCGACGGCGCGCTCTACGTGACCGAGTCGGTCACCGGCCACATCTACCGCTACAGCTTGACCGCCGACGGCGCGGTGGCGGAGCGGACGCATCTGCCAAGCATCACCGACCCCGACGGCCCGCAGCCGCGGGTGATCGGGCCCGACGGCCTCGCCGCCGGCGACGACGGCCTGCTCTACGTCGCCCTCTACGGGCAGGCGCACATCGCGGTCGTCGACGCCGACGGCGCGGTCCTGCGACGGATCCCCGTCAGCGGCGCGGCGCCGAGCAACTGCGCCTTCGGCCTCGGGCCGGACCCGCGGCTGCACATCACGATCGTCGAGCCGGGGGCGCTCACCGTGCTCGACGTCGGCTGCGGCGGCGCGCCGGTCCACCACCCCTGATCGATCAGGAGCGCGCCAGGTCCCGCGCGCCGGTTCCTCAAGACGAACTACAGTATAGATAGTTGTCATGTTCATGATCAGGAGGAAGCGATGAAGATCGCGCTCATCGGCGCAACCGGGTACGTCGGCCAGCGGGTCCGCGACGAGGCGCTCTCGCGTGGCCATGACGTCACCGCCATCGTCCGCAACACCGCCGCGCTGCCCGAGCACGAGCTGCTCACGGCGCTGGCCGTCGACGTCCACGACGTCGACCGGGTCGCCGGCGCGGTCGCCGGCCATGACGTCGTCGTCAGCTGCTTCAACCCCGGTGGCCACGACGTCGCCGCCAACCCGCACATGTACCGCGACATCGTCGAGGGCACGCGCACGATCATCGACGGCGTCCGGCAGTCCGACGTCGAGCGGCTGATCTACGTCGGCGGCGCCGGCAGCCTGCACGTCGAGAGCGGCAAGATGCTCGTCGACGACCTGGCGTTCCTCGGCAAGCACCTCGGCAACCCCCCCGAGGGGATGCTGATCTCCACCGGCCCGCCGTCGCCCGACATCCCGCGCGGCGCGCGCATGGCCTACTACCTGTTCGAGCGCGAGCAGGAGCTCGACTGGGCGTTCGTCTCCCCCTCGCTCTTCCTGGGGTCCTACGGCGGCAAGACCGGCCGGCTGCGCTACGGCACCGACCAGCTGCTGATGGAGGACGGCCAGCCCGCGAAGGTCGACGTCGAGGATCTCGCGGTCGCGATCGTCGACGAGGCCGAGACGCCCCGCCACTCGCGCGCGCACTTCACGGTCGCCAGCCCGAGCTGAGCGCCCTGCTCAGGCGGTCGCGCTCCACTCGAACGCGATCGCCTGCAGCATGAAGACGCCGATGGCGGAGTGGTAGTCGAGCTGCTGGCCGGGCACGAGCCCGAGGTCCGGCAGCCGCTCGAGCATCGCCTCGGCCGAGATCCGCGCCTGCGCGCGGGCCAGCGGGGCGCCGATGCAGAAGTGCCGGCCGCGGCCGAAGGCGAGGTGGTCGGAGGCGTCCTCGCGGTGGACGTCGAACTGGTGCGGGCAGGCGAACTTCTCCTCGTCGCGGCCGCCGGCCGCGTAGGAGAGCGCGACGACGGCGCCGGCCGGGATCGGCACGCCGCCGATCTCCGCCGCGCGGCTGGTGTAGCGCAGCAGCAGGTTGCCGGTGCCGCGGGCGCGCAGCGTCTCCTCCACGGCGTTCTCGAGCAGGCTCGGGTCGGCCCGCACGGCCGCGAGCTGCTCGGGATCCTCGATCAGGAACTTCAGCAGTTGCGCGGTGAGCGGCGCGACGGTGTCGGTGCCCGCGGCGATCAGGTCGATCAGGTGGGTGACGATCCGCTCGGTCTTCAGCGCCGGCTCGCCCGCGTCGTCGCGCAGCTGCACGAGCGTCGAGATCAGGTCCTCCTGCGGCTGCTCGACGCGGAGGCGGATCTGCTCGTGGAGGTACTCGCGGCACTCGGCCAGGCGGGTCCAGCGCTCGATCAGCTCGGCGTGGCTCATGTGCTTGCCGATGATCTCGTCGGAGCCCGGCACCGCGGCGTTGCGCGGGTAGGCGAGGATCAGGAGGTCCTGCGCCCAGGCCTTGAGGCGCGGCATGTCCTCGATCGGGAGGCCGACGAACGTCGCCAGCGTCGTCGCGCCCATCGGGTAGGCGTACTGCGACATGAACTCGCAGTGGCCGTCGGCGGCGAACCCGTCGATGAGCCGGTGCGCGGTCTCGCGCATCCGCGGCTCCATGGCCAGGATCCGGCTGCGCGTGAAGCCGGCGTTCACGGCCTTGCGCGCCACGGTGTGGACCGGCGGATCGGCGTTCATGAACGCCTCCTCGAACCAGTCCTCGGTGACCCGGTCGCGGATCTCCTCGGGCACCGGCATCAGCCGGGCGGCCGACTGCGAGAACGTCTGCCAGTCGGCGGTGACCGCGAGCAGGTCCGCGTAGCGCGTGACGACCCAGATGCCGAGCTGCGGGGCGAAGAAGACGGGCTGCTCGTGGCGCGCCGCCTCCAGGATCGGGTACGGGTCGCGGAGGTACTCCGGCGCGAGCGGGTTGAAGTCGGGCCGCACGTAGGCGGCGGGCGGGTCGTCCACGCTCGTATTGGAGTTCATCTTGTCTACTATTAGCAGAGTTACCGCGTGCCGGTCAACGGGCCGTCACGGGAAGCGCGGCGGGCGCTTGCCCAGGAAGGCGGCGACGCCCTCCAGGCCGGTCGGCGAGCCGGCCAGCGTCGCGATCGAGTCCGCCTCGCGCTCGAGCTGGTCGGGCAGGCCGGCGGCGGGCGAGGCGCGCAGCA
>JAOPZG010000504.1 GCA_025964215.1 Conexibacter sp. | reverse complement strand
GATGCACGCGCTCGGCATCCCCACCACCCGCGCGCTCGCCGTGGTGGCGACCGGCGATCACGTCGCGCGGGAGACGCTGCTCCCCGGTGCGGTCCTCGTCCGTGTCGCCGCCAGCCACGTGCGCGTCGGCACGTTCGAGTACGCCGCGCGGCTCCAGGACACGACGGTGCTGCCGCGGCTGGCCGACTACGCGATCGCCCGCCACCACCCCGAGGCGGCGGACGCCGAGCGGCCCGCCCTCGCGCTCCTCGAGCGCGTCGTCGAGGCCCAGGCCGCGCTGCTCGCGCAGTGGATGTTGGTGGGGTTCGTCCACGGCGTGATGAACACCGACAACATGACGATCTCGGGCGAGACCATCGACTACGGCCCGTGCGCGTTCATCGACGGCTACGACCCGGCGACGGTCTTCAGCTCGATCGACCACGCCGGCCGCTACGCCTACGGCAACCAACCGGCCATCGCGCAGTGGAACCTCGCGCGCCTGGCGGAGACGCTGCTGCGCCTGATCGACCCCGACCCCGAGGCGGCGATCGCGCCGGCGACGGCGGTGCTCGACACGTTCCCGGCCCGTTACCAAGGCCATTACGAACGCGGGCTCCGCGCGAAGCTCGGGCTGGACGCCGAGGCGCCGCTGCGCGACCCCGAGCTGCTCGCCGACCTCCCGCCGCTGCTCGTGGCCCAGCGGGCCGACTTCACCATGTTCTTCCGCACCCTGGCGGGGACGCTGCGCGGCGCCGCCGCGCCCGCCGAGCTCGCCGCGTGGATCGCGCGCTGGCGCGGCGAGGTCACAGGCGGCGATCCCGCCGCGACCGCCGACGCCATGGACCGCGTCAACCCCATCTACATCCCGCGCAACCACCACGTCGAGGACGCCCTGACCGCCGCCACCACCGGCGACCTCGCGCCCTACGAGCGGCTGCTCGCCGTCGTGTCGAGCCCGTACGAGGCGCGCCCCGGCCTCGAGGACCACGCCGGCCCGGCGCCGGCCGCCTTCGCCGGCGGCTACCAGACGTTCTGCGGGACCTAGTCAGCCCGCCGCGACCGCGCGCAGCTCCGCGAGCGCCTCGCGCTGCAGGCGCGCGAGCGTCTTGCGGTTGGCCGGCTCGACCCAGCGGCCGAACGACACCTTGAAGATCGTCACGCCGGCCTCGGCGGTCAGCGTGGCGGCCGGCTCCTTGACGCCGCGGGCGCGCAGCGCGCCGGCCACGGCGGCGGCCAGCGTCGCGAGCTTGATCAGCTCGCGCTCCTGGAGCTCCGGGTTGGCGACGATGATCCGCTGCCGCCGGGCCGAGCCCGCGCGGCGCTCCTCGAACAGCTCGGCGAGCGCGTCGAGCGCCGCGGCCATCGCGTCGAGCGGCGAGGCGGCGGCAGGGGCGCCGGCGATCGCGGTGACGAATACGTCCTCCAGCCCCTTCGAGCCGCCGAAGAGCACCTCGCGCTTGTCGGCGAAGTAGCGGAAGAACGTGCGCTTGGTCAGGCCCGCCCGCTCGGCGATCTCCGCGACGGTCGTCCGGTCGAAGCCCTGCTCGTCGAAGAGGGTGAAGGCCGCGTCCTGGAGCCTGCCGACCGCGTCGGGTTGCCATCTGGCCACGCGTCCAGCGTAGTCGATGACACCCGGTGACATCGGCGTGCTACGGTGATGTCACCTAGTGTCATCGACCACCCCGGAGGTTCTCCCCATGCGTGTCTTCGTCACCGGCGCGTCCGGCCACATCGGCTCGGCCGTCGTCCCCGAGCTGCTCCAAGCCGGCCATCAGGTCCTCGGCCTCGCCCGCTCCGAGGAGTCCGCCGCCGCGCTCGAGGCCGCCGGCGCCGAGGTCCAGCGCGGCGACCTCGACGACCTCGACGGCCTGCGCGCCGCCGCCACGGCGACCGACGGCACGATCCACCTCGCCTTCAAGCACGAGGCGATGTTCAGCGGCGACCCCGCCGCCGCGATCGACGCCGACCGCGCGGCGGTCGACACGATCGGCGCCGCGCTCGCGGGCACCGACAAGCCGTTCGTCATCACCTGCGGCACGCTGGCGCTCGCCTTCGCCGGCATCGACGGCCGGCCGGGCACCGAGGAGGACGTGCTCCCGGGCGGCCCGCGGATCGACGCCGAGAACGCCACGATCGCGCTGGCCGCCAGCGGCGTGCGCTCCTCGGTCGTCCGCCTCCCGCCGCTGGTCCACAGCTCGATCGACCTCCACGGCTTCGGCCCGACGCTGATCGGCATCGCCCGCGAGAAGGGCGTCGCCGGCTACGTCGGCGACGGCGCCAACCGCTGGCCCGCCGTCCACACGCTCGACGCCGCGCGCGCCTACCGGCTCGCCGGCGAGCGCGCGCCCGCCGGCTCGCGCCTGCACGTCGTCGCCGACGGCGGCGTCCCGTTCAAGGAGATCGCGGAGGCCATCGGCCGCGGCCTCGACGTGCCGACCGCGAGCATCGCGCCCGAGGACGCCGCCGAGCACTTCTCCTTCCTCGGCGGCTTCGTGTCGCTCGACAACGTCGTCTCGAGCGACATCACCCGCGAGCTCCTCGGCTGGGAGCCGACCCACCCCGGCCTGATCGCCGACTACGACGAGGGGCACTACTTCGCCGTGCCCGCCTAGGATCCCGCCGATGACGACGCTCGATCCCCGCTCGCCGGTCCTCGTCGGACTCGGCGAGGTGACGCGGCGACCGGGCGACGGCGGATCGACGGAGCCCGCGGCGCTGATGGCCGAGGCCGTCCGCGCCGCGGTGGCCGACGCGGGGGCGGGGGACGCGCTGCTCGCGCGGGTCGGCGCGG
>JAOPZG010000502.1 GCA_025964215.1 Conexibacter sp. | reverse complement strand
CAGGCCCGTGACGCCGTCGGCGACGATCGAGCACGGGCCGCCCTCGGCGACCGCGACGACCGGCAGCCCGGAGGCCTGCGCCTCCAGCAGCACCTGCCCGAAGGTGTCGGTCCGGCTGGCGAAGAGGAAGAGGTCGGCGCTCGCGTAGGCATCGGCGAGCGCGTCGCCCTCCAACCACCCCAAGAACGTCGCGTGCGCGCCGAGGCGGTCGCGCAGCAGCGCCTCCTCGGGGCCGCCGCCGGCGAGGACGAGGTGCAGGCGGGGGTCCTGGGCGTGGGCCTCCAGGAACGCGTCGGCGAGCAGGTCGGCGCCCTTCTCGCGGGTGAGGCGTCCGGCGTAGAGCACGTTGATGGTGTCGCCGTGCAACCCCGCGACCCGCCGCGCCGGCGAGAAGCGCGCGAGGTCCACCCCGCGGTCCCAGCGGCCGACGCGCTCGCCCGGGATCCCGAGGTCCTCGAGAACCGCGTCGCTCGCCTCGCTCGGCGAGAGCACGACCGAGCACTGCGAGTAGAACATGGACATGGCGCCCTGGGCGACCGCCTCGAGCATCGGGTCGGCCGAGCGCAGGCCCGCGTAGGCGGCCAGCTCGGTGTGGTAGCTGCCGAGCACCGGCAGGTCCATGACGCGCGCGATGAGCAGCGCGGCGACGCCGGCCGGGCCGGGCGTCGTCAGGTGGACGAGGTCGTAGCGGCCCTCGGCCAGCGCCTCGACGATCGCCGGCAGCGACGGCACGCCGACCTTCAGCCCCGCGTAGAAGGGGATCTCGACCTCGGCGACCGCGCCGAGCCGGCGGTCGGCGATCGCGTCGGTGGAGACGACCTCGACCTCGAAGCCCGGCACGCCGCGGTGGCGCAGCTCCTGGAGCGTGTGGGTGACGCCGTGCATCGCGCCGACGCCGTCGGCGACCAGCGCGACGCGGCGCGGCTCGCGGGTGGGCGGGACGTCATCTGCGAGCTTCGACTTCTCCTTGCCCAGGAAGGCCGCCGACGGCGCGTACGGGATCGCCGCGACGCAGGCGTCGAAGAGCTGGCTCGCGCCGGCGGCGAGGCCGGCCGCGCCGTGGGTCCCGACGCCCGCGACGATGTCGTCGACCGCGCGCGCGAGCTTGCGCTCGTGGGTGCGGCGGGCGCGGCGGAAGAGGTCGCGGTGGCGGAAGCCCTCGTCCTGCATCGCGGCGAGCAGGTCGGCGGAGCTCAAGTGCCCCAACTCGACCGCGTCGAGCCACGCGCGCAGCAGCGCGCTCGCGTCACGCGGCTCGAGGTCGGCGGGGCGGGCGGGACCGGGTCCGCCGCGCGCGTCGCCCTCGCGCATGACGCGCTCGACCATCCGCAGGACGGTGGCGGGGTCGAGGCGGTCCTCGCTCGGGCCGCGGTCGAGCGAGCGGACCGCGAGCGCCATCGCGGCGTGCGCCCACTTCGCGGCGCTGCCCTGGTCGCCGGCGGCGCGGGCGCGGCCCGCGCGGATGTGCGACAGGAACTCCTCGGGCGTCGCGGCGCGCGGGGTCTCGGTCCACGTGCGGCCGACGTCGACGCCCGCGTGGTCGTCGGAGCCGCCGACGCCGGTCCCGCCGTGCGTCTCGACGTAGACGAACGCGGGCAGGTTGAGCTCCTTCGCGCGGGCGCCGTTGCGGACCTCCCACGCGCCGAAGAGCTGCGCGAGGCGGCGGCGGTGGCGCGGGGTGAGCGGCGCCTCGACCGCGTAGAAGGGATGCGCGAGCGCGCACGTGATCTCGTGCTCCTGCAGGTACTCGGCGACCGACTCCACGCAGGTGCTGATCGCCTGGAGGTCGGCGAACTGCGCCGGCGTGATCCCGAGGCAGAGGACATGGACCGCCTGCGGCTCCTCGCGGAACCAGCAGGTCAGCTCGACGCTGACGAAGACGCGCGGGTCGTGCGCGATCTCCAGGACGCCCTCGATCGTGTCGTGGTCGGTGATCGTGACGAAGTCCATGCCGCGCGCGAGCGCGAGCTCCAGGACCTCCCGCGGCGGCGTCGCGCACTCGGGAAGCCCGAGCGCGCGCTGGACGCCGAGCTTGGAGCGTTGCGATGCGGTCGAGTGGCAGTGCAGGTCGGCGCGCATGCGACGCACTTTCCCCTGCTCATGCCGATGTTCTGTGAACGGCCCGCCAACATCATGTGACCGCGGCGTGAACCGTCCGGGCCCTCACACCGCGACGGCGACCTCCGCCACGGCGCGGACCCGCTTGACGAAGTTCGGGAGCGCGTCGAGCGTGATCGCCTGCGGGCCGTCGCAGCGCGCCTGCGACGGGTTCGGGTGGCACTCGACGATCAGGCCGTCGGCCCCGCACGCGGCGGCTGCGAGCGCGAGCGGCTCGACCAGCGCGCGGCGCCCGGCGGCGTGCGACGGGTCCACGATCACCGGCAGGTGCGTGTGCTCCTTGAGCACGGTGACGGCGGCGAGGTCGAGGCACGAGCGGGCGGGCGTCGCCTTGGCGTGGATGCCGCGCTCGCAGAGCACGACGTCCTGGTTGCCCTCGGTGAGGATGTACTCGGCGGCGAGCAGGAAGTCGTCGATCGAGGCGCCCATGCCGCGCTTGAGCAGGACGGGCAGGCCGGCGCGGCCGATCTCGGTCAGCAGCGGGAAGTGCTGCATGTTGCGCGCGCCGATCTGGATGCAGTCGGCGTACTCGACGACGGTCTCGACGTCGCGCAGGTCGGTGAGCTCGGTGACGATCGGCAGGCCGGTCTCGGCGCGCGCGTCGGCGAGGATCTTCAGGCCCTCGAGGCCGAGGCCCTGGAAGGCGTAGGGGCTGGTCCGGGGCTTGAACGCGCCGCCGCGCAGCAGGTCGGCGCCGGCATCGGCGCAGGCGCGCGCGGCGCTCAGCGTCTGCTCCGAGGACTCGACCGCGCACGGGCCGAGGATCAGGCGGAAGGCCGCGTCGGGGCCGCCGAAGGCGACGCCGCCGACCTCGACCGCATGGGGTTCGTCGCCGTGGCGGTGCTTGTGGGCGAGCTTGTAGGGCGAGGAGACCGGGACGACGCGGTCGACGCCGGGGTCGGCGTCGAGCTCGAGGCTGGTGATGTGGTCGCGGTCGGCGTCGATGACGCCGATGACGGTCTGCTCGGCGCCGACGACGCGCTGGGCACCGGCGCCGGTCGCGAGGATCCGCTCGGTGACGGCCTCGATCTCGGCGGAGGTGGCATCGGGATGGAAGATGACGAGCATGTGCCTACCATCATGAGGCATGACGACGAGGGCGCAGTTCAACGCCGACGAGTGGGCCGTGATCACGACGGCGCCGGTGCTCACGGGGACGCTCGTGATCGCCGCCGACCGTGGCGGCTCGGTCCGCGAGTCGCTGGCGATGTCCCAGGCCTACGCGGCCGCCCGCGCGCAGGAGCCGGGCGAGCTGCTCGCCGCTGTCTTGTCGACGCCGCCCGCCGTCGGCCCGGCCAACGCGCCGCGGTCGCCGGAGGAGCTGCAGCAGACCGTCCCGGCCGAGCTGCGCCGCGCGCTGCGCGCGCTCGAGCGCGTGGCGACCGACGACGAGGTGGTGGCCTACAAGCGGTTCGTGTACGGGTTGGCCGAGTCCGTCGCCCGCGCCCACAAGGAGGGCGGCTTCCTCGGCATCGGCGGCACCGAGATCAGCCCGCCGGAGCAGACTGTGCTCGACCAGATCGCGGCGATCTTCGACGAGCCGGTCCCGAGCGACGGCTGAGCCGTATCCCACGCATGGAACGTGTGTGTGTGGGACCACCCGCGGCCGCCGGCCGTGGAGGCGTGCGGGCGGCGACGCGCGGTCGACGTGGTGCGAGTTCAAGGGGCATGCGCGGTACCTCGACGGGGTCGTCGGCGAGCGGTGGGTGGCGTCGATCGGCTGGACCTACGACGAGCCGTCGCCCGGGTACGAGGCGCTGCGCGGGCACGTCGCGTTCTGCCCCGGCCGGGCCGACGGCACGTGGCTGGGCGAGGAGCGGGTCGAGGCGCAGGAGGGCGATTTCTACGGCGGGTGGATCACCGCGGATCTCGTCGGTCCCCTCAAGGGGCCCGCGGGTACGCTGGGCTGGTGAGCACCCCACGCCGGCTCGTCTTCACGCTGCTGGCCCTGACCGCCACGACCGGCGTGGTCGACGCGGTCTGCTTCCTCGGCCTCGGCCGCGTCTTCACCGCGAACATGACGGGCAACGTGGTGCTGCTGGGCTTCGGCCTCGCGGGGACCAACGGGCTGCCGGTGCTGGCGCCGCTCGTCTCGCTCGGCGCGTTCTTCTGTGGCGCGGCGCTCGGCGGGATCGCGATCCGGCGGGTGGCGGTCGTCGGACCGAGGCTCTTGGGCGGCGCGCTGGTCGGCGAGGGCCTGCTCGCCGGCGTCGCGGCGCTCGTGGCGGCGAGCACGCACGTCCACGGCGGGACGTTCGCCGCGGGCGTGATCATCGGGCTCCTGGCGCTCGCGATGGGGCTGCGCAACGCGGTCGTCCGCAAGCTCGCCGTGCCGGAGCTGACGACGACGGTGCTGACGATGACGGTCACGGGCCTGGCGGCGGACGGGCTCGCGGCGCCGCGCGCGACGCAGCTCCGCCGCGCCTCGGCGCTGGGCGCGATGCTGGGCGGCGCGCTGCTCGGGGCGTTGCTGGAGCGGCACACGCTGTGGGTGCCGCTGGCGCTCGTCGCCGCGGCGGCGACGGCGCTGGCGTGGGTGGCGACGAGGGAGTGAAGGCGGGTCGTTCGGACCCGAGCGATCGATCCGGGTCGCTGTGGTCACCTATAGACAGCTCACAGCGACCCGGATCCCGC
>JAOPZG010000500.1 GCA_025964215.1 Conexibacter sp. | reverse complement strand
ACCTGCATCCCGCGGCAGATCCCGAGGAACGGCAGGTCGCGCGCGACCGCGCGGGTGGCGAGCGCGATCTCGAACGCGTCGCGCTCCGGGTTGGTGTTGATGGTCTCCGCGTGCGCGGCCTGGCCGTAGGCGCCGGGGTCGATGTCGGAGCCGCCGGCGAGGATCAGCCCGTCGAGGAGGTCGAGGAGCTCGTCGGGGTGCTCGATCGCCCGCGGGTCGGGCGGCAGCAGCAGCGCGATGCCGCCCGCGCGCTGGACGGCGTCGGCGTACTCGCGCGGGAGGAGGTGCGCGGGCGTGTCCCAGACGCCCCAGCGCGCGCGCTCGACGGCGGCGCACAGCCCGATGACTGGTCTGTCGGCCATACCTTCAACGCTACTGCGCGGGAAGGCGCACGACTTCGTGCCCTCCGGCTGGCCGGACAGCCAAGGGCCGTAGGATCCCGGCATGACCGAGCTGGAGACGATCAAGATCCACCGCCGCGGTGGCGCCGCCACCATCGAGCTCTCGCGGCCCGAGACCATGAACGCGTGGAACAGGCAGTTCGGCCTCGACCTCCTCGCCGCGGTGCAGGAGGTCCGCGACGACGACGCCGTCCGCGCGGTCTGCATCACCGGCGCGGGCCGCGGCTTCTCCTCGGGCGCCGACCTGCGCGACATGGGCGGCCAGGACCTCGACGACGCAGGCCGGCCCGACGTCTACTCGGTCCTCACCGAGCGCTACCACCCGATCATCACGGGGATCCGCGAGATGCCGAAGCCCGTCGTCGCGGCGGTCAACGGCCCCGCCGTCGGCATCGGCCTCAGCCTCGCGCTGGCCGCCGACCTCGTCGTCGCGCGGGAGTCCGCGTACTTCCTGCTGGCCTTCGTGAACATCGGCCTCGCGCCCGACGGCGGCTCCTCGCTCTTCGTGCCCGAGCGCGTCGGGTTCACCCGCGCGGTGGAGATGGCGATGCTCGGCGAGAAGGTCGGCGCGGTCCAAGCGGCCGAGTGGGGCCTCATCAACAAGGCGTTCGCGGACGCCCAGTTCGAGGCCGAGGTCGACGCGCTGATGGACCGCCTCGCGGCCGGCGCGACGGCCGCCTACGCGGGCGTCAAGCGCCAGGCCAACGCGTGGCTGTACGCCCGGATGGCGGACCAGTTGGAGCTGGAAGCCCAGGTGCAGCGCGAGATGGCGCACTCCGACGACTTCGTCGAGGGCGTGTCAGCGTTCCTACAGAAGCGCCCCGCCGCGTTCGTCGGCCGATGAGCGCGCGCCGCAGCGCCGGCAGAACCCGTACGGTGCCGAACTGAGTCCGGCCGCGCCCGTCATGCCCGGCGAGCGGCCGTCGGACGCCGGTTCATGAATAGAATCCCCGCGGCCTTGGACACCTCTCGCCTTCGCACCCTCATGACTTCGCGCCGATTCATCCTCACCCTGCTCGCCGTCGTGACCGGCGCGCTGCTCCTCGCCCCCGTCGCGGGAGCGGATCTCTTCTCGCCGGAGTCCGGCGGCTCGTCCAACGCGGACGACATCGACACGCTCTACTGGTTCATCATGGCCGTGGCGATCGTCGTGTTCCTCGGCGTCGAGGGCGTGCTGATCTACTCGGTCATCAAGTTCAAGGCCAAGAAGGGCCGCGTCGCCGCCCAGATCCGCGGCAACACGCGCCTGGAGATCGGCTGGACCGCCGGCGCCGCCGTCATCCTCGTCGTCCTCGCGGTGCTGACCTTCGTCAAGCTCGACGGCATCCGCAACCCGCCGAACTCCTCGGCCAGCGGCCTCCAGCTCGCCGACACCAGCCGGCGCCTGCCGCCCAACGGCAAGTCGCTGAACATCTGCGTGAACGGCCAGCAGTACATCTGGCGCTTCACCTACGCCGCCGACTGCAAGGCCGGCAAGAACCTCGGCGCGCCGTTCTCCTACGAGGAGATGGTCGTCCCGGTCGGCACGACGGTGACGCTCGACATCGGCGCCCAGGACGTGGCCCACTCCTGGTGGATCCCGAAGCTCGGCGGCAAGTTCGACGCGATCCCCGGCTACACGAACCACACCTGGTTCAAGGTCCCCGAGAAGTTCGGGACCACGCCCGGCGGCACCGTCTTCTTCGGCCAGTGCGCCGAGCTCTGCGGGCGCAACCACGCCAACATGACCGCCCGCGTGCGCGCCGTGTCCGTCGACGAGTACCAGAAGTGGCTCAGCCAGCGCGAGGCCGACATCAAGTCCGCCGAGCAGCAGGGCGCCGCCTACCGCGCGAAGCTGAACGGCACGGCAGGCAAGCCGGCCGCTCCGGCCGACCCGGGCCAGAACCCGGCCCAAGAGCCCCTCACCACCCCCCAGCCGTAAGCCCCTGAGGACCTGACAGACCGCATGGCCGCCACCGTCGAAGCTCCCACCACCACCCTCGCGCCTGTTCCGCAGGTCGCCGCGCGCAAGGTCGACACCTCGTCGACCAACTGGACGTCGTGGGTCACCACGACCGACCACAAGCGCATCGGGATCATGTACCTGGTCCTGACGTTCGGGTTCTTCATCCTCGGCGGCGTCGAGGCGCTGCTGATCCGCCTGCAGCTGGCGGTCCCGAACAACGACCTGCTGACGCCGCAGACCTACAACCAGCTGTTCACGATGCACGGGACGACGATGATCTTCCTGTTCGTCGTGCCGGTCATGGCCGGGTTCGGCAACTACTTCGTGCCGCTGATGATCGGCGCGCGCGACATGGCGTTCCCGAAGCTCAACGCGCTGTCGTTCTGGCTGCTGGCCGCCGGCGGCCTGGTCTTCTACGCGTCGATCTTCTTCAGCCCGCCGGAGTGCGGCTGGACGTGCTACTCGCCGCTGAGCGACACCACCTACCTGCCGTCGGGCGGCGTCGACGCCTGGATCTTCCTCATCCACCTCACGGGCCTGAGCTCGCTGGTGGGCGCGGTGAACTTCTACGCGACGATCGCGAACATGCGCGCGCCCGGCATGGGCTGGGGCCGCCTGCCGCTGTTCGTCTGGGCGATCCTGACCTACGCGGTCCTGCTGATCCTCGCCCTGCCGGTCATCGCCGCGGCCGTGACGCTGCTGCTGACCGACCGCCACTTCGGGACGCACTTCTACGACGCGTCGAACGGGGGCTCGCCACTGCTGTGGCAGCACCTGTTCTGGTTCTTCGGGCACCCCGAGGTCTACATCATGGTGCTGCCGGGCTTCGGCATCATCTCCGAGGTCCTGCCGGTCTTCGCCCGCAAGCCGATCTTCGGCTACAAGG
>JAOPZG010000447.1 GCA_025964215.1 Conexibacter sp. | reverse complement strand
CGGGTCGCGCCCCGCCGCCTCGGCCGCCTTGCGCACCGCGGCGATCGACCACGCGGTGATGTCCGGGTCGGCGAGCTGGAGGATGAAGCCGTCGCCGATCTCGCCGGTCAAGGCCAACATCTTGGGTCCGTAGGCGGCGACCCACACCGGCAGCCGGCTCTCGGTGTTCCACGGCAGGCGCAAGGTGGTGCCCTTGTAGTCCACCGCCTCGCCGCTCGCCAGCCCGCGGATGACGCCGATCGACTCCCGCATGTCGGCGACCGAGACCGGCTTGCCGTTGATCACGCGCACCGCGCTGTCGCCGCGGCCGATCCCGCAGATCGTCCGGTTCCCGTACATCTCGTTCAGCGTGGCGAAGAGCGACGCGGTGACCGTCCAGTCGCGCGTCGCCGGGTTGGTCACCATCGGGCCGACGATCAGCTTGTGCGTCTCGTTGAGGATCCGGCTGTAGACGACGTAGGGCTCCTCCCACAGCAGGTGCGAGTCGAACGTCCAGGCGTGCGAGAACCCGTAGGTCTCGGCCCGCTTGCAGAGGTCGATGACGCGGGCGGCGGGCGGGTCGTTCTGCAGGACGACGCCGAAGTCCATCATCGGATCGGCTCCAGCGCGCCGGCGGCGACCAGGGCGATGGCCTCGCCGACGGTCGCGCCGTAGGCGGCGATCGCGATCCGCAGGGCCTCGGTCGGCGAGTCCTCCACCTCGGTGTGGGAGATCGGCGGGTCGGACTGCGCGAAGAGCATCACGGTGGGGACGAGGCGTCCGATCTCGGTGGCGTCGTGGAGGGGGCCGGAGGGGATCGGCGGGCCGTCGCCGCCGCCCGCCGCGTCGACCGCGGCGCGGGCGATGTCGATCAACTTGGGGTGGAACGGCGTGGGCGTCGCGCCGAAGACGCGCCGCGGCGCCACGGAGCAGTCGAACGCCGCCGCCGCGCGCTCGCAGGCGTCGAGGCACTCGGCCAACATGGTGGACAACTTCTCCGCGTCGAGGTGGCGGAGGTCGAGCATCAGCTCGGACTCCCCCGCGATCGCCGTGATCACCGCGGGCTGGCTCGTGATCGCCCCGACCGTCGTGACGCCGCCGTGGCGGATGCCGACCTCGCGGATCTCCAGCGCGGCGGTCGCGGCGGCCGCGAGCGTGTCCCGGCGCAGGTGCATCGGCGTCGAGCCGGCGTGGGCGGACTGGCCGCTGAAGGCGATCAGGTAGCGCTCGTCGCCGAAGGTCCCGCTTACCGCGGACGCCAGGCGGCCGGAGTCGAGGAGGACCGGCCCCTGCTCGATGTGGAGCTCCAGGTAGGCGCGCGCGCCGTCCAGCCGCGAGGTCGCCGCCGCGGCGCCGTCGAGGTCGACGTCGACCGAGGCCATGGCGTCCTGCAAGGTGGTCCCCTGCGCGTCGCGCAGGCCGCGCACGTCGTCGGGGTCGAGCGTGCCGGCGACCGCGGAGGAGCCCACGAGGCTGCGCCCGAAGCGCGCGCCCTCCTCGTCGGCCCAGTCCACGAGCCGGACCGTGACGGCCGGCGGCGCGCCGGCGCCCGCGAGCGTCCGCACGACCTCGAGCGCCGCGAGCAGCCCGAGGCAGCCGTCGAGCCAGCCGCCCGAGGGCACCGCGTCGATGTGCGAGCCGACGATCACGAAGCCGTCCGTGGAGCCGTCCCCGGGCAGCTCGGCCCAGAGGTTGCCGGCCTCGTCGCGGTCCACGGAGACGCCCTCGATCTCCGCCAGCCGCGCGAGCAGCCACGCGCGCGCCGCGCTCCAGCCCTCCGACCACGCGAGCCGCTTGGCGCCCGCGTGCTCGCCGCCGCTGGCCGCCGCGAGCTCGTGGAGGTCGGCGAGGACGCGGTCGGCGTCGACGCTCAACGTCATCCGTTGGCCCCCGCGCGTGCCACGAAGCGCCCGTGGCCCGGCGAGCTGACGATCTTCCCGCGGTCGTAGACCAGCGTCCCGCGCGAGAGCGTGTGGCGGACCGAGCCGCTCGCGGTCTGCCCCTCGTAGAGGTCGTAGTCCACGTTCATGAACGACGTGTGCGTGCCGTAGTCGCGCGGCGCGGCGGGGTCGAAGACGACGACGTCGGCGTCCTTGCCCGGCGCGATCGCGCCCTTAGAGGCGAGGCCGAAGCGGCGCGCGATCGTCGTCGAGGTCCGGTCCACGAGCTGCGACGGCGTGATCCGCCCGGCGACGACGCCCTCGTCCCACAGCTTCGCCAGGCGATGCTGGATCGCCGGCAGGCCGTTGGGCACGAGGCTGAAGTCCTCCAGCCCTCGGGACTTCTGCTCGTCGGTGAACGGGCAGTGGTCGGTGGAGACCGACTCGAGGATGCCGCGCTGGACGTAGTCCCACAGCGGGTCGTGGTTCGACCCGTCGCGCAGCGGCGGCGAGCAGATGTAGCGGCAGCCCTCGACGCCGGGGCCGCGCAGGTCGTCGATTGTGTTGACGAGGTACTGCGTGCAGGTCTCGGCGCTGACCGGGACGCCGCGCTGCTGGGCGGCCTGGATCTCGGCGGCCGCGGCGGCGCACGTGACGTGGACGACGAACAGCGAGGCGCCGGTGAACTCGGCGAGGCGCGCGGCGCGCGAGGTCGCCTCGGCTTCGACGAACTCCGGGCGCGTGAGCGCGTGGTTGATCGCCGTGGTGTGGCCCTCGGCGAGCGCGCGCTTGACGAGCAGGTCGACGACGTCGCCGTTCTCGGCGTGGACCATGGTCAGCGCGCCGAGGTCGCGCGCGCGCTCCATGCACGCGACCATCGCGTCGTCGCGCGTCATCAGCTCGCCCTTGTAGGCCATGAACAACTTGAACGACGACACGCCGGCCTCGACGATCGCGGCCATGTCGTCGATCGTCGCGTCGTTGGCGTTGGTGATCGCCATGTGGAAGCCGTAGTCGACGTGCGCGGCGCCCTCGGCGCGGCCCTGCCACTCGGCCAGCGCGGAGCGCAGCTGGTCGGGCTCGCGCTGGATCGCGAAGTCGACCAGGCACGTGACGCCGCCGGCCGCGGCGGCCTGCGTGCCGGTGTCGTAGTCGTCGGAGGACATCATCCCCATGAACGGCATCGACAAGTGCGTGTGGTTGTCGATCAGCCCCGGCAGGACCAGGCAGCCGGTCGCGTCGATGACCGTCGCCCCCTCCGGGACCTCGACCTCCCCGACACCCGCGATCGTCTCCCCGACGATCAGGACGTCGCCGTCGTACTCGCCGTCGGCGCTGACCACGCGCCCGCCCTGCACCAGCGTTGCTTGCATGGACCGAGCATCTCACGCGTCGCGCCGGATCGGAATGTCCGACCTCGCCACAGCGGGGTCAGACCCCCTTGAGGGTTGCGCCAACCCCTCGAGGGGGTCAGACCCCCTCGAGGGTGGTCGAGGGTTGGCGCTAGGC
>JAOPZG010000443.1 GCA_025964215.1 Conexibacter sp. | reverse complement strand
GGCCGTTGGAGCTGGACTTGCTCGCCGCGCTGTTCGAAGGGTTGAACGACGGCAGCGACATCGGCGTCGCGGGCGCCGCCGGCGTCCGCCGGTCAGCTAACGACGGTCCCCAAGGCAATCGCAATGGGTCGAACTTGTCGACCGCGCTCTCGATCATGGAGCTCTGCCGCGGCGACGTCGGCCTGCTGCTCTCGGTCCCGCGCCAGGGCCTCGGCAACTCGGCGATCGCCTCGGTCGCCGACGACGAGCAGCTCGAGCGCTTCGCCGGCCAGTGGGCGGCGATGGCGATCACCGAGCCGGAAGCCGGCAGCGACAGCGCCGCGATCCGGACGACCGCGGTCCTCGACGGCGAGGACTACATCTTGAACGGCGAGAAGATCTACGTGACCGCCGGCGAGCGCGCCGACCTCGTCGTCGTCTGGGCGACGCTCGACCGCTCGCTCGGCCGCGCCGCGATCAAGTCCTTCGTGGTGGAGCGCTCCAACCCGGGGATGAAGCTCGACCGCCTCGAGCACAAGCTCGGGATCCGCGCGTCGGACACGGCGGCCTTCACGCTGCAGGATTGCCGCGTGCCGAAGGAGAACCTCCTCGGCCCGCCCGGCATCGAGGTCACCAACGGCTTCGCCGGCGCGATGCAGACCTTCGACAACACGCGCCCGCTCGTGGCCGCGATGGCCGTCGGGCTGACGCGCGCGTGCCTGGAGGCGACGCGCCCGCTGCTGGCCGAGGCCGGCGTCGAGGTCGACTGGGACACGCCCGCCGCCCGCCAGAGCGCGGCCGCCGCCGAGTACCTGGCGATGGACGCCGACTACGAGGCCGCGTACCTGCTGACGCTCCAGGCCGCGTGGATGGCCGACAACGGCAAGCCGAACTCGCTGCAGGCCTCGATGGCGAAGGCGAAGGCGGGGCGGACCTGCGTGGACGTCGCGCTGCGCTGCGTCGCGCTTGCCGGGACGCTCGGCTACGGCGAGGAGCTGCTGCTGGAGAAGTGGGCGCGCGACGCGAAGATCCTCGACATCTTCGAGGGCACGCAGCAGATCCAGCTCCTGATCATCGCCCGCCAGCTCCTCGGCCTGTCGTCCGCGCAGCTTCGCTGAGCGCTACTGCGCGCCGCGCTCCTCAGGGAACGCTGCGAACACGCCGATGAGTGTGGACGTGCGTCCGTACGCGCCCATCTCGAGCCGCCCGTCCTGGATCTGCCGCACGCGCGCCGAGCGCGAGCGGTTCCTCGACATGCACGCGCGCATCCTGCCGGCCCATCAGCGGGTGCTCGTGCTGCTGATCCTGCTGCTCGTCCCGACGATCCCCTGGGACGAGCCGTGGGCGCCGGTCCCGGTGGTCGCCGCGATGGTCGGCTACGCCTGGGCCCAGCACAACGCGATGCGGCACGACCGGCCGGAGCTGACGATCGCCGCCGGCATCGCGGTCGGCCTGCTGATGCTCACCGTCGCGCTGGTCCTCGACGGCCAGCAGCACCGGCCGGGCCTGGCGATCCTGATCTGGCCGCTGGTCGCCGCCGGCGGCCGCTTCCCGGCGCGCGTGGTCTGGGTCCTGACCGCCTACGCGGTGGCGCTGATGGTTGGCGCCGCGCTGGGCTTCGACGGCGGCGTCGTGCTCCGCGACCCGATCGTCCTCACGCTGCCGCTGGCCACGATGCTGGCGGTCGTGATGATGTCGTCGGTCATCCGCGAGTCCGACGCGCAGCACCGCAGCGCCGCGATCCTCGACGGCCTCACCGGGATGCTCAACCGCACGGCGCTGGCCGCGCGCACCGACGAGATCGAGCACCAGTCGGCGATCGCCGGCCATTCGGTGGCGGTGATCGTCGCCGACGTCGACCACTTCAAGGCGGTCAACGACAGCCACGGCCACGGGGTCGGCGACCACGTCCTCCGCGACCTCGCCGGCGTCCTGCGCAAGGAGCTGCGCGCGTTCGACCTCGCCTACCGCGTCGGCGGCGAGGAGTTCGCGGTGATCATGCCCGGCGCCGACGAGCAGGCGGGGACGGAGCTGGCCGAGCGGCTGCGGGTCGCCGTCGCGGCCGAGCCGATCGCGGGGCTGGCGGTGACGATGTCCTTCGGCGTGGCCTCGGGCGCGCCGGGCGCGTTCGCATGGGACGACGCCTACGCCCGCGCCGACGCGGCGCTCTACGGGGCCAAGCAGGACGGCCGCAACGTGGTCCGGCGCGCGTCGGGGCTGCCGGACGCGCCGGCGAGCCCACTCCCGCTCGTCGCCTACTAGTCGCGGTCGCCGTCGCGGTCCGGCAGCTCCCACTCGTTGTCGCCGAGCGTCACGAGGACGGACTCGCCGTGGCGCGCGGTCACCGTGAGGTCGATCCCCGGCGTGATCGTCTGGTAGACGGCCATCGCGACGCTGCGGCCGCCGAGCAGCTCGGCCAGCGCGCGCATCGCGTCGGCGAGCATGTCGAGGCCGCCGATCGTGCCGACGACCTGGCCGGTCTCGGGCTCGACCTCGAACGGCGGGAGCTGGCGCAGCTCGATCGCGCCGGCCAGCGACTCGGCCTCGAGCTCGATCGCGTGGGGGAGGTGCATCGTGCGGTCGGCGATCCGCACCTCGACCGGCGCGAGCCGCCCGACGTCGACCAGCGCGGCCGGCCCGTCGGGCATGTCCACGACGACGGCCACGCGGAGGGCGCCGGAGCGGTGGAGCACGTCGCGCAGCGTCTCGACGACCGCGTCGAGCGGCCCGACGGAGGCGACGAGGTCGATGGGATCCTCGGCATCGTCCATGGCCTTCAGCATGCCACGTGGCGGATCGCGATCGCCTCGCGTCCTTCCTCCGGGGCCTGTGAGAGGATGCGCGCCGGAGGAGCTTGGACATGGACCGTCTGCACACGTCGCCGCAGGACTCCGCGGACGCGGGGCATCTCACGCGGCTGTTCGCGATGTCGCCCGACCTGCTCGCGGCGGCGGGCTTCGACGGGCTCTTGAAGTCCTTCAACGACGCGTGGGAGCACCAGCTCGGCTGGCCGCGCGCGACGCTGGAGGTCAAGCCGTACCTGGAGATCGTCCATCCCGACGACCGCTCGGAGACCGAGGCGCAGATCGCGCGCCTGGCCCAGGGCGAGACGATCGCCGAGTACGTCTGCCGGATGGTCTGCGCGGACGGCTCGATCCGCTGGATGGCGTGGAGCGGCGGCCCGGGCGAGGAGGCGTTCTACATCGTCGGGCGCGACGTCAGCGACCGGCTCGCGATGGAGCACGAGCTGGCCCAGCGCGCCGACCGCCTCCAGGGCACGAACGCCGAGCTCCAGGACTTCGCGCACATCGCCTCGCACGACCTCTCCGAGCCGCTGCGGATGGTCGCGAGCTTCCTCGGGCTGCTGGAGCGCCGCAACGCCGAGCAGCTCGACGAGGCCGGGCGCGAGTACCTGCGCCAGGCCAGCCAGGGAGCGCAGCGGATGCGCCACCTGATCGACGACCTGCTCACGTACTCGCGCGTCGCCAACGAGGAGCCGAGCCGCGAGCAGGTCGACCTGCGCGGGCTGGTCGACGGCGTCCTGGCGGTGCTCGGGCCGGCGATCGCGGAGGCGAGCGCGACGGTCGAGGTGGGCGAGCTGCCGACGCTCGAGGCCGAGCCGGCGCAGCTCCAGCAGCTCTTGCAGAACCTGATCGGCAACGCGGTGAAGTTCCACGCGCCGGGCCGGCCGCCGACGGTGCGCGTGGGCGCGCGGCGGACGATCGGCGCGACGGTGGTCACCGTGGCCGACGACGGCATCGGGATCGACGAGGCCGACCAGGAGCGGATCTTCGCGATGTTCACGCGGCTGCACGGCCGCGACGCGTACGTGGGGACCGGCATCGGGCTCGCGATCTGCCGCCGGATCGTGGAGCGCCACGGCGGGCAGATCTACGTCGAGTCCGCGCCGGGCCAGGGCTGCGCGTTCCACACGCTGTTGCCCGACGCGCCGGCGGCGCCGGGCACGCCGCGTCACACGCCGGCCGGGTAGCGCAGCACCTTCCCGCTCGCGAGGAGCGACACGTACAACCTGCCGTCGGGGCCGATCGCGGCGCCGAGCGGGTCGTTGGACGGGAAGCGCTGGAGCACCGTGATGCGCGCGTGGTAGCTGCCGCCGCGGCGGGTGAGCGTGATGCGGCGCACGTCGCGGCCCGTGGGGTTGGCGGGGAAGGACGAGCCGAACTCGGCGACGTAGGCGATGGTCGTGCCGCTCTTGCCCTTCTTGACCGCGAGGCCGTCGGCCGAGGCGTGCGGCGGGAGCTTCGCGACGGGCGCGCGGCAGGGCGGGTGCGTGCAGCGCGGGAAGCCGAAGCGCGGCGTCCCGGCGGCGGCGAGGTCGGCGAGGTCGAGCTCGTCGGGCGGGCGCTCGAGCCCGAGGTCGTCGCGCGCGTTGTCGGTGATCAGCAGCTTCCGCGTTCCCGGGATGAAGGCCAACCCATAGGGGTTGCGCAGACCGGTCGCCTCGGTGCGGACGTCGCTGCCGTCGGGCCGGAACGAGAGCACGCGACCGGGCGGGCCGGCGTGGTCGCCGACCGAGCCGACCCCGACGAGCAGCCGGCCGGTGCTCGTGTCGGCGACGATCGAGTCGACGGTGTGGCGGCCGATGCGCAGGCGCGGGAGGATCGTGCGGCGCTTGGCGAACCTGGTGCCGTCGAAGCCGCTGAGCGCCGTGACGCGGCCGCGGCTGGGGGAGACGACGTGGCCGACGTAGAGCTTGCCGCCGTACCAGCGCAGGCCGAGCGCGGTGTGGAGGCCGCTCGCCACGTGGCGCGGGTGACGCGCGCCGCGCGGCAGGTACCAGACGCCGTCGCTGCTCTGGGCGCCGCCGGCGCCCGAGGTGACCCACATCCCGCCGGCGGGGTCGAACGCGATGTTGGTGGGGAACGGGATCGCGGCCGTGACGGTGGCGGCGGCGGTCGCCGCGAGGGTGGCGAGCACTAGAACCGCGCCGTCCGGAGGCGCTCTGCGGTCGCGGTGGCCCACGGCTCGCCGATCGCCTCCACGGCGGTCGCGGCGGCCTCGAGGTCGTAGTCCACGCGGCGGAGTTCGATCGTGCCGTCATCTGCGAGCAGCGCGTACGCGGCGCGCGCGTCGCCGTCCCACGGCAGGCCGACCGAGCCGGGGTTGACGAGGCAGGTCCCACCCGGCGTCGTGCGCGTGAACTGGAGGTGGCTGTGGCCGAAGACGACGCGCCGCTGCGCGACGCCGGCCAGCGCCTGGTCGTCGCCCTCGGGGTCGGGCTCCGGGCCGAAGGGCTCGATGTCCGACAGCGGCGAGCCGTGGACGAAGAGCGTGTCGTCGACCACGGCGCTGGCCGGCAGCGCCGCGAGCTCGGCGATCAGCTCCGGCCCGAGCTGCTCCCGGACCCACGTCGCCGCGCCCTGGATCACCGGCACGTCGGGGACCGCGTCCGGCTCGGCCTGCCAGCGCTCCCAGTTCCCGCGGATCCAGGTCGTTCCGTCGCCGAGCGCCCGCAGCGCGTCGACGCAGTCGACCGGCCACGCGCCGAAGGCCGAGTAGTCGCCGCCGAGCACGATCCGGTCGGCGCCGGCCGCGCGCGCGTCGTCCAGGACCGCCTCGAGCGCCGGCCGGTTGCCGTGCACGTCGTACAGGATCGCGAGCATCCCGGCATGATGCCGTGCCGATGGAGCTTCGCGGACCGCACCTCACCCTCCGGCTGCCCGAGCCCGACGACGCGCCCGCGCTGCTGGCGCTGGCGAGCGACCCCGACGTCACGCGCTGGTTCTCCTGGGGGCCGTACGCCTCGCTCGAGGAGCCGCAGGCGTGGATCGCCGCGCAGGAGGCCAAGCGCGAGGCCGGCGGCCACCTCGACTTCGTCGTCCACGACCGCGAGCACGGGCCGATCGGCGTCACCGGCCTCGCCGAGCTGAGCCGCCGCGACCGCCGCGCGATGGTCGGGACGTGGTTCGGCCGCGCGCACTGGGGGACGGGCGCCAACGCGGAGTCCAAGGCGCTGATCGCGCACCTGGCGTTCGAGATCTGCGGGCTGGAGCGCGTCGGCGCGTACTCGAACCCCGAGAACGCCCGCAGCACCGGCGCGCTCGAGCGCATCGGCTTCACCCGCGAGGGGACGCTGCGCGGCTGGCATCGCCACGGCGACCGCCAGCTCGACGTCCACGTCTTCGGGCTGCTGCGCGCCGACTGGGAGGACGGGCCGCTGCACGCCGTCCGGATCGCGGCGATCGGCCGGCCGCCGGCCACATGGCGCATGGACGGCGCGAGCGTCTGAAGGCTGACGGGGTGCCGCGCGCGCCGGATCGTCACACTCCGCGCGTGTCCGACGACGCCCTTCCCCTCCAGGTCCGCGGTCTGACGCGCCGCTACGGCCGGCTCGTCGGGCTCGACGCGTTCGACCTCGACCTCAAGCGCGGCCAGTGCGTCGCGCTGATCGGCGCGAACGGCAGCGGGAAGTCGACGGCGGTCCGCACGATCAGCGGCCTGCTCGAGCCCAGCGACGGGACCGTCCGGATCTGCGGCCACGACCCGCACGCCGAGCCCGACGCCGAGGAGGCGCGCGCCGCGCTCGCGCTCGTGCCCGACGCGCCGCTGCTCTACGACGACCTCACGGTCCGCCAGCACCTCGCGCTCGTCGCGCTGGCCCACGGCGTCGTGGACGACGACCTCGACGCGCGGATCGACGCGCTGCTGCTGCGCCTCGGCCTCGACCACCGCGCCGACTTCCTGCCGACCGAGCTCTCGCGCGGGCTCAAGCAGAAGACCGGGCTGGCCTGCGCGCTGATCCGGCCGAAGCGGCTGCTCGTGCTCGACGAGCCGGTCGTCGGCCTCGACCCGCCGTCGCAGAAGCTGCTCGTGGAGCTGCTGCTCGACGCCAAGGCCGACGGCACCGCGATCCTGCTGACCACGCACCAGATGGCGTTCGCCGACGACGTCGCCGATCGCGCGATCGTCCTGGGCGAGGGCAAGGTGCTCGACCGCGGGCCGTGGCGCGAGGTGCGCGCGCGGGCCGCGCAGCGCGGCTGGGCGCCGGAGCATGCCTAGCGCCGGCGTCGCGACGGCGCCTGGCGCGAGCGCCGGCGCGTCCGGCGTCCCGCGCACGCGCGTCCGCGAGATCCGCGCGTTCTGGAAGACGGTCCAGGCGCCGCCGAGCCTGCTGAAGCGGCTGGAGCCCGTCTACTACGTCTTCATCACGCTGGCGATCGGCGGGCCGTTCGTCTACGGGACCGCGAGCCAGGCGCTCGCGGAGGTCGCGACGCCGCACGCGGTCGCGACGTGGGGGCCGTCGCTGGCGCTCGTCGGGCTGCTCGCGCTCGTGCGCTGGG
>JAOPZG010000169.1 GCA_025964215.1 Conexibacter sp. | reverse complement strand
CGCGACCGGCCCCGTCGCGCTGCTGCGCTCGCTCGAGGACCTGCTCGGCCTCGACCCGCTCGGCGCCGCCGCGCAGGTCACCGCGCCCGCGCTCGACGGCGTGCTCGCGCCGCCCGTCGCGACCGCGTCGGCCGCCTCCATCTTCCCCCATCCATCGCATCCAACGATCACGACACGGAGGTCATCTTGACCACCCTCGCCCGTCCCCTGCTGGCCGCCGTCCTCGCCCTCGCGGTGTGGGCGCCGCTCGCAGGCGCCAGTGCCAACCCCAACAACTACGACTGCGGCGGGCACATCGAAGCCGGCAAGCCGCAGCCCGGCGACGACAGCACGCAGGTCCAGTACGTCTTCGCCTGCGGCGGCCCGATCACCGGGTACCAGATCCAGCCGCAGCCCGGCGACACCGGCTTCTCGACCGACGTCTCGGTCTTCGACAAGGCCACCGCCGCCCCGGTCACGACCGACTCGTTCACCTGCAACGGCGACTTCCCCGGCTACGGCTTCAACTGCATCGGCAAGTACACCGGGACGACCTACGCCAACATCGTCGGCACCTTCTCGATCGACGGCAAGCTCTGCGACGAGCCGCGCGTCGACCCGCTGCTGACCGTCGTCTACGCGACCGCCGACAGCAAGGGCGTCGTGACGCAGGCGATCTCCGGCCCGTACGACCTCGGCCGCCCGCGCGGCTGCCCGAAGTCGGCGCTCGGCGGCAAGACGCGGATCCCGTCCGACGAGACGTTGAAGAACGACGCCACGACGAAGCCGAAGGCCACCAAGAAGGCCACGGCCAAGAAGAAGGCGACGCCCAAGAAGAAGGCGGCCGCCACCGCCAAGCGGTAACCGACCCGGCACGCCGGGCCGCCGCCGCACGACATGCGGCGGTGGCCCCGCTCCCGGCCGGGTAGGACCCGGGCATGTCCGAAGACGAGCACGCCCACGACCACACCGAGGACCCGCGCAAGCAGGAGCAGGGCTCCGGCGGCTACCCCGAGAGCACGCCCGCGGGCAGCGAGGGCGCCGGCGACCGGGAGCGCGAGGAGGACGCCGGCGGCGGCGACGCGCCGAGCAAGTCGACCGACAAGGAGGCCGATCGCGAGAGCTCGACCGGCAACCCCGACGCCGCCGGCTAGCGCGCGGCGCCGCGAGCTTCCGGCGGGTCTGGAACGATGGCGCGGTGAGGATCTCCGCGAAGGCCGACTACGCCGTCCGGGCAGCCATCGAGCTGGCCGCCGCCGGAACCGAGCGCCCGACCAAGGGCGACACCGTGGCGCAGGCCCAGGGCATCCCCCTGAAGTTCCTCGAGAACATCCTCGCCGACATGCGCCACGCCGGGCTCGTGACCAGCCGCCGCGGCGCCGAGGGCGGCTACTGGCTCGCCCGCCCGGCCGAGGAGATCACGGTCGCCGACATCATCCGCGCCGTCGAGGGCCCGCTGGCCTCGGTGCGCGGCGGCCGGCCGGAGGACGTCGACTACGCGGGCAGCGCCGAGCCGCTGCAGCGCGTGTGGATCGGCGTCCGCGCCAGCCTCCGCGCCGTCGTCGAGCACGTCACGCTCGCCGACCTCGCCTCGGGCAAGCTGCCCAAGGACATCGAGGCCTTGGCGAAGGACCCCGAGGCCTGGGTGACGCGCCGCTAAGCGGCGCTCGGCAGCGACTTCACGCCGTCGCGCCGCACGTAGACGATGTCGCCCTCGTGCAGCTCGAGCTGCTCGGCCTCGTGGCGCGTCAGCTGGGCGTAGACGCCGTCGGCCTCGCCGGCGAGCTCGAGCTCGACCCGGACCTCGAAGCCCAGGTGCACGATCCGCGCGATCTGCGCCTCGACGCCGATGCCGTCCGGGTCAGTGCGCAGGACGAGGTCGTGCGGGCGCACGAGGCCGTCGCCGAGCCGCGCGACCGGCCCGAGGAAGCCCATGACGAACTCGTTGGTGGGCGCGTCGTAGAGCTCGCGCGGCGCGCCGACCTGCTCGACGCGCCCGGCGTTCAGCACGACGATGCGGTCGGCGAGCTCCATCGCCTCCTCCTGGTCGTGGGTGACCAGGACCGTGGTGACGTGGACCTCGTCGTGCAGCCGCCGCAGCCACGCGCGCAGCTCGGCGCGGACGTTGGCGTCGAGCGCGCCGAACGGCTCGTCGAGCAGCAGGACCTTCGGCTCGACCGCGAGCGCGCGGGCGAGCGCCATCCGCTGGCGCTGGCCGCCGCTCAGCTGCGACGGGTAGCGATCCTGGTAGCCGGCGAGCCCGACGATGCCGAGCAGCTCGTCGACCTTCGCCGTGATCTCGGCCTTCGGGCGCTTGCGCACCTTGAGCCCGAACGCGACGTTGTCGCGCACCGTCATGTGCTTGAACGCGGCGTAGTGCTGGAAGACGAAGCCGATGTCGCGCTGCTGGGGCGCGAGCCGCGTGACGTCGCGATCCTCCAGGATCACCGTGCCCTCGTCGGGCACCTCGAGCCCCGCGATCACGCGCAGCAGCGTCGACTTGCCCGAGCCCGACGGGCCGAGCAGCGCGGTCAGCGAGCCGGACTCGACCTCGACCGAGACGTCGTGCAGCGCCGCGAAGTCGCCGTAGTGCTTGGAGACGGAGGAGACGGAGATCATCGGGCATCGCCCTTGCGTTGCAGGAGGGTCATCGCGAGCAGGACCGCGAGCGCGATGACGGCCATCAGCGCCGAGGCGGCGTAGGCGCCCGCGAGGTCGAAGTTCGAGAAGCGGTTCTCGACGAGCAGCGGCAGCGTGATCGTCTCGCCGGAGATCTTGCCGGAGACGACGCTCACCGCCCCGAACTCGCCGATGGCGCGCGCGACCGACAGCACGACGCCGTAGGCGACGCCCCAGCGGATGGCCGGCAGCGTCACGCGCCAGAAGGTCTGCCAGCGCGAGGCGCCGAGCGTCGAGGCGGCCTGCTCCTGCTCGTCGCCGATCTCGCGCAGCACCGGCACGACCTCGCGCACGACGAACGGCAGGCAGACGAAGATGGTGGCCAGGACCATCCCGGGGACCGAGAAGATGACCTGGATGCCGGCGTTCGTGAACGTCGGCCCGAGCCAGCCCTGGCGGCCGTAGAGCAGGAACAGCGACAGGCCGATGACGACTGGCGAGATCGCGAACGGCAGGTCGATGAGCGCCTCGAGGAAGCGCTTGCCGCGCACGCGCGAGCGGACCAGCGCGAGCGCCGCGACGATCCCGAAGATGGTGTTCAACGGCACGGCGATCGCGGTGATCTCGATCGTCAGCCAGAACGCGCTGACCGCCGCCGGCGTCGTGATCGAGTCCCAGACCGCGCCGACCCCGGGCTCGAAGGTCCGGTAGAGCACGACGCCGATCGGGACCAGCAGCAGCAGCGCCACGTAGCCGAGCGCGAAGACGCGGATCCCGTAGCGGCTCACCGAGCTAGTGGTCATGGCGCGAGCCCCAGTACTCGATGAAGCGCAGCGCGATCAGCATCAACAACGAGACGCCGAGCAGGACGACCGCGACCGCCGCGGCGCCGCGCGCGTTGTCGCTCTCGATCTGCTTGAAGATGAAGACGGAGGAGACCTGCGTGTCGAACGGCTTGTTGCCCGAGATCAGGATCACGGAGCCGAACTCGCCGACGGCGCGCGCGAACGACAGCGCGGCGCCCGAGAGGATCGCGGGGACCAGGTTGGGGAGGATGATCCGGCGGAAGGTCGTCAGCGGGCTCGCGCCGAGCGACGCGGCGGCCTGCTCCATGTCGCGGTCGAGCTCCATCAGCACCGGCTGCACCGCGCGCACGCCGAACGGCAGCGTGACGAAGAGCAGCGCGAGCGCGACCGAGAGCTGCGTGAACGCGAGGTTGACGCCGACCGGGCTCGTCGGACCCCAGAGCGCGAGCAGCGTGATGCCGACGACGATCGTCGGCATCGCGAACGGCAGGTCGATGACCGCGTTGACGACCTTGCGGCCGGGGAACCGGTCGCGCACGAGCGTCCAGGCGATCGCCAGGCCGGCGACCGCGTTGATCGCCGCGACGACGACCGAGACGATCAGCGTGAACTTCAGCGCGGAGACGGCCTGGCGGCTGGAGACGGAGTCCCAGAACGCCGAGAGGCCGCCGTCGAGCGACTTGGCCGCGAGCGCCGCGAGCGGCAGGAGCACGATGACGCTCAGCCACAGCATCGCCAGCCCCATCCCGAGACCGCCGACGCCGCCCGCGCGGGCGGTGGCGCGGGGACGGCGTGAGCGCCTCCGGGCGGGCG
>JAOPZG010000411.1 GCA_025964215.1 Conexibacter sp. | reverse complement strand
ACGCCTTCCACGCCTCCATCGACTGGGACTGGGAGATGCCGGCGCTGACGCTCGTCGGCGTGGCGCTCGCGGGCGCGCTGCTCGCGGCCACCACTGAGGAACGCTGAGCGGCGATCCGCCGCCACGCCGCGTCGAGCGCGACCGCCGTGAAGATCACGAGCACCGGCTCGAAGGCCACGCGGAAGCGCGTCGACCCGTAGACCAGCGCGCCGAGCGCGACCGTGAGCAGGAACGGCGAGGCCAGGATGAACAGCGGCTCCCGGCGCCGGCGCAGCACCACCGCGCCCGCGACGCCGAACGGGAGCATCGCCCAGTACATGTACAACCCGAGCCAGGACGCGCGGTGGTCGCGCCCCTCGGCCGCCGAGAGCACGACCGCCTGGCCCGGCCGGTAGAAGTCGAACTGGCGCAGCAGCCGGACGCCGACGACCAACGGGACGCGCCCGGCGTGGTCGCGCGCGTAGTCGAGGCCCCGATCGCGCCAGACGCGCGAGTACTGCGACTCATCGCCGGGCGCGCGCTTGCCGAAGCAGTCGAACGCCCACGACCCGAGCAGGTCGCCGTAGTAGGAGCGCTCGCAGTTGGCGCCGACGAAGACGTTGTCGCCGTTGGTCGAGAGCAGGACGGGGTTCTTGAAGACCACGGCGTTGCGGATCGACCACGGCGCCAGCACCACGCAGAAGGTCGCGAGCACGATCGCCCCCGCCTTCAGCCGCTGCGGCCACGTCCGGATCGCGCGCAGCACGAGCGGGATCACCAACAGCACGAGCAGCCCCAGCGCCTCGCCCCGCGTCAGCGCCGCGAGCGCGATCAGCGCCCCCAGCGCCACCGCGCCGCGGAGCGTCGGCGCGCCGAGATAGCGGTAGGCGACGAGCAGGATCAGCGTGATCAGCAGGACGTACTCGGTCTCGCTCATGAGCGAGCCGTCGATGACCCACAGCAGCGGGTAGACGGCCGCCAGCGCGGCCGCGATCAGCCCCGCGCGCGGTCCCGCGACGGTCCGGCCCAGGACACCGAGCGCCACGACGGTCCCGGCACCGAAGAGGCAGAGCACGAACTTCTGGGCCAGCGTCCCGTGCCCGCCGAGCAGGTCCACGGCCGCCAGCAGCACGATGTGCAGCGGCGGATGCTCGGCGGTCGGCACCGCCTCGAACGGCCGCTGGAAGCCGTGGCCGTCGGCCAGGTGCTGGGCGTCGACGTGGAAGGTCAGCGCGTCGCCGATGACCGGATACGCGCGGTGCAGCCCCGTGTACAGCAGCCGGATGAGCAGGCCGCCGAGCGTGATCAGGGCGAGCCGGGTCTCGAACTTCGCGGGCAGGCGCATCGACCCCGACAGCCTACGGACGACGGCGCCAGCGCGTACAGTCCGCCGCGCATGTCGGCCCCCCACGCCCACGCCGTCGAGCCCGCGGTCGCGCCGCCGCCGGGCAACCCGCGCTTCGCGCCGGTCGACGGGCTGCGGGCGGTGGCGGCGATGGCCGTGCTGATCACCCACACCGCGTTCCTGTCGGGCTTCAACGGCCACGGCTTCCCGGGCCAGATCACCGCGCGGCTGGACTCCGGCGTCGCCCTCTTCTTCGTGATCTCGGGCTTCCTGCTCTACCGCCCGTTCGTCGCGGCGCGGCTGCACGGCCGGCCCGGGCCGACGATCCGCCGCTACGCGCGCCGCCGGATCATCCGCATCGTCCCTGCGTACTGGCTGGCGCTCACCGTCCTGGCGATCTGGCCGGGGCTGCCGCTCGTGCACGGCCACGACTTCTGGGTGTACTACCTCTTCCTGCAGGACTTCACCGTGAACTGGGCCCACGGCGGGATCGGCGCCGCGTGGTCGCTCGGCGTCGAGGTGCAGTTCTACGTCTTCCTCCCGTTCTTCGCGCTCGGCCTCGCGCGGCTCGTGCGGGGCCGCGCGGTGCGCACGCAGCTCCAGGTCGAGTACGCCGTGCTGGCGGGGCTCGCGGCGATCTCGCTCGGCGTCCGCGCCTGGAGCTTCGTCGACAAGAGCCCGGACACGATCTCCCAGACGATCCTCGGCACGTTCCTGTGGTTCGCCCTCGGCATGGGCCTGGCGGTCACGAGCGCGCGCTGGCACGACGTCCCCGTCGCCGAGCGCCCGGCGCCGCTGCGGCTGATCGCCGAGCGCCCGCTGCTGCTGTGGGCGGCGGCCGCCGCGCTGCTGGTCGGCGTCAGCCAGAGCGGGATGCCGGTGCTCTCGCTCGCCACCTACACGCTGCGCGACTGGATGCTCGGGCACGTCCTGTACGGGATGCTCGCGGTCTGCTTCGCCGCCCCGATCATGCTCGGCGTCGACGGCCGCGGCGGCGTCCCCGAGCGCCTGCTGACGCTGCGTCCGATCGCGTGGCTCGGGCTGATCTCCTACGGGATCTTCCTCTGGCACCACCCGCTCACCGGCAAGTTCATCCACGTCCAGGACTGGACGACGCACGGCAGCTCGATCGTCTACACGCTCGCCGTCTTCCTCGCCGCGACCACCGCGGCGACGCTCAGCTACTACCTGCTGGAGCGGCCGCTGCTGCGCTTCAAGGACCCGCGGCCGCGGCTGCGGCCGCCGAGCTCACCGGCCCCGGAAGATTTGCGGG
>JAOPZG010000387.1 GCA_025964215.1 Conexibacter sp. | reverse complement strand
TCGCCACCGGGGCGCCCGCGGCCTCCGCGGCCAGCGCCGCGACCTGCTGCAGGCCGTCGCCGCCCAGCACGGCGTCGACCATCTTCAAGTGGACCGATCTGAGCCGCTCCACCAGCGAACCGGCCGGGGAGGCGGCAGACTGGGATGCAGGGTCCATGTTGCCTGCCGCCTCGCCCATTGGCTCCTCGATCTCCTAAGCGGCCGGCGCGGGGTCGGGGTGGGCCTGGAGGATCTCCTCGCCCGCCTCCCCGGTCCGCACGCGGTAGGCCTCTTCGACCGGCTGGACGAACACCTTGCCGTCGCCGACCGCACCCGTGCGGGCGTGCTTGAGGATCGTGTCGACGATCGTCTGCACGTCACCGGAGGCGACGACGCACTCGATCTTGATCTTCGGCCTGAGGTAGTTCGTCAGCTCAGCCCCGCGATAGCGCTCGGTGATGCCCTTCTGACGCCCCGAGCCCTTGACCTCGCTGATGGACAGCGAGGGGAACCCGAGGTCGAGGAGCTCCGTGCGGATCGGCTCGAACGCCTCGTGGCGGATGTATGCCACCACCATCTTCATGTTGCGGGAACCTCCGTCGGGGTTGCGATGGGCCCGGCGCCTGCTGCGGCGGCGGTCCCCTGGGGGGCCGCACCGTAGCCGACGAGCTCCGGAGCCGGGATGAACTGCTCCGGGTACCCGTACATCCCGTGCTCCGAGATGTCCAGACCGGCCAGCTCCTCCTCTTCGGAGACCCGCATGCCGTACGTCGCCTTGATGATCCCGAAGGTGATGTAGCTCAACGTGAACACGAAGGCGAACACCACCACCACGCCCAGGGCCTGACGGCCGAGCTGGGAGAACGAGCCCGTGTACAGGAGCCCGCCGGAGCCGACGGCGTTGTAGGCCGCTAGATCCGGGTGCGTGAAGATGCCGCAGGCCAACGTGCCCCAGATACCTGCGAGCCCGTGTGCCGACAGCGCGCCGACCGGATCGTCCAGCTTCTTGTCGATGGCGTAGACGCCGAACACGACGATGACGCCGGCGACCATGCCGATGACGAGCGCGGCCCAGGGGACCACGTAGCCCGACGGGGCCGTGATGGCGACCAGTGCCGCGATCGCGCCGTTGCCGGCCATGCCGATGTCGATCGACTTGGTCTTCCAGTACGCCGTCGCGACCGCGGTGAGCACGCCACCTGCGGCGGCGATGTTCGTGGTCAGGACGACCTCCGGGAAGCGTCCATCGAGCGCGCCCAGCGTCGAGCCCGGGTTGAACCCGAACCAGCCGAGCCACAGGATGAAGATGCCCAGGCCGAAGAGCGGCATGTTGTGCCCCGGGATCGCCCGTGGCTTGCCGTCCGGTCCGTACTTGCCCTTGCGCGGTCCGAGGTGCAGCAGGGCCGCGAGGGCACCCGTCGCACCGATGAGGTGCACCGCCGTGGATCCGGCGAAGTCCTGCATGTGGACGTTGACCTGCAGCCAGCCACCGCCGAACACCCAGCCAGAGGCGATCGGGTAGATGATCGCCGAGAAGACGACCGCGTAGATGACGTACACGCCGAACTTGACGCGCTCCAGGGTCGTGCCCCAGACGATCGCCAGCGAGACCGCGCAGAACACGAACTGGAACCAGAACTTCGACTCGATGGTCGCGTCGGAGAGGCCCATGATCGGGAACGCCTTGAGCGGATCGCCGTAGTCGCGCAGGAAGAACCCGTGCGTACCGAGGACGAGGTTGCCGCCATCACCATGGCCGAAGGCGAACGCGAAGCCCACGGCCCAGTAGAGGATTGCGGCGATCGAGAAGTTCACGAGGATCTTCGCGACGATGGTGCCGGCGTTCTTGCCCCGGGAGAAGCCGATCTCCAGGAACGCGAACCCCGCCTGCATGAACATCACCAGGCAGCCGGCGACGACCACCCAGATCGAGTTGATGCCGACACTGTCCGGCAAGGCGCCGGAGCTGTAGATATCGGCGGATGCCGTTGCCGGCACCAATAGGGCGGCGAGCGTGCCGAACATCAGCGCGCGGGCCGTCAGGGAACGTCTCATGTGACCTCCTAGTCGAGCGTGCCCCGGCAGTCTCTTCCGGAATGGAGCACGGGTCGTTAGCCCGATGTCGAAAGATCGTCCACCCCTCTTCGCCATCCGGTCGAGATGGCTTGGGCGAGCGGGCCGACTTGCGGGCGAAGCTCCCGAGCCGCACTTTGGACATCGGTACAAGGCGACCCCTTCGCGCGGGAAATAGGCTGGCCGGAGCCCGTCCCAGAGCACGAGTCAGATCCGTACGCACACGCACAGGAGACCGCACCGCCCCATGAAACTCCGCCAGCCCAACGTCAACGCCGCCCAGTGGATCGCCAACGGGAGCGCGCTGGACATCTCCGACCTCACGCGCGGGGACACCATGGCCTACGGGACGAACGTCTTCGGCCTCGAGGCGCAGCGCGCCCGGCTGCCCAAGGACGTCTTCCGCAAGCTCCAGGCCACGGTCTCCCGCGGGGAGGGCCTCGACGCGACGCTGGCCGACGTCGTCGCGCAGGCGATGAAGGACTGGGCGCTGGAGAAGGGCGCGACCCACTACACGCACTGGTTCCAGCCGCTGACGAACATCACGGCCGAGAAGCACGACTCGTTCTTCAACCCGGTCAGCGACAGCTCGACGATCGCGGAGTTCTCCGGCAAGGAGCTCATCAAGGGCGAGCCCGACGCCTCCTCGTTCCCGAACGGCGGCCTGCGCTCGACCTTCGAGGCCCGCGGCTACACCGCGTGGGACCCGACGTCGCCGGCCTTCGTGCTGGAGAACCCGAACGGCACCTTCCTCTGCATCCCGACGGCGTTCGTCTCCTGGACGGGCGACGCGCTCGACTCGAAGATCCCGCTGCTGCGCTCGATGGAGGCCCTGAGCACCGCCGCGATCCGCGCGCTGCACGACCTCTTCGGTGACACCGACTCCAAGCACGTCTTCACGACGGTCGGCCCGGAGCAGGAGTACTTCCTCATCGACGAGCAGTACTTCTACGAGCGCCCCGACCTCGTCCTCACCGGTCGCACGCTGTTCGGCACCAAGCCGCCGAAGGGCCAGGAGCTCGACGAGCACTACTTCGGCTCGATCCCCGAGCGCGTCCTGGCCTACATGATGGAGGTCGAGGACGAGCTTCGGAAGCTCGGCGTGCCGGTCAAGACCCGCCACAACGAGGTCGCGCCCGGCCAGTTCGAGCTGGCGCCGATGTTCGAGAACTCGAACGTGGGCTCCGACCACCAGCAGCTCACGATGATGATGATGCAGAAGATCGCGCGCCAGTACGGGCTCGTCTGCCTGCTGCACGAGAAGCCCTTCGCCGGCGTCAACGGCTCCGGCAAGCACAACAACTGGGCGATGGGCACCGACACGGGGCACAACCTGCTCAAGCCGGGCGACAACCCGTCGGAGAACGTGCAGTTCCTGTTCTTCTGCACCGCGGTCATCCAGGCGGTCAACAAGCACCAGGCGCTGATGCGCGCCTCGGTCGCCAACGTCGGCCAGGACCACCGCCTCGGGGCTAACGAGGCGCCGCCGGCGATCATCTCGATCTTCCTCGGCCGCGAGCTGGAGCGGGCCTACGACAAGATCGAGACCGGCTCGCTCGACCCGAGCGTCATCAGCGGCCTGCTCGGCCTCGGCACCCCGGTGCTGCCGGAGCTGCCGCTCGACGGCGGCGACCGCAACCGCACCTCGCCGTTCGCGTTCACGGGCAACCGCTTCGAGTTCCGCGCCCTGGGGTCGAGCATGTCGCTCGGCTTCACCAACACGGTGCTGAACACGATGTCGGCCGAGGCGATCGCCGAGCTGACCGCGAAGGTCGCGGCCAAGGTCGAGGCGGGCACCGAGCTCGACGTCGCGGTCCTCGAGGTCGTCAAGGACTCGTGGATCGAGAACAAGCGGATCGTCTTCGACGGCGACGGCTACTCCGAGGCGTGGCACGTCGAGGCCAAGGAGCGCGGCCTCTACAACCTGCCGACGACCCCGGACGCGCTGCCGTGGTACATCGAGCCGCAGACCGTGAAGCTGTTCGACGACTTCAACGTCCTCAGCGAGCGCGAGCTGCACTCCCGCTACGAGGTCGCGGTCGAGCAGTACATCTCCAAGCTCAACATCGAGGGCGAGACCGCCGCGTCGATGGCGCGGACGATGCTGCTCCCGGCGGCGCTGCGCTACCTCGTGGTCCTCAAGGAGGCGGGCATCCCGTCGCTGGTCGAGGAGCTGACGGCGGTGATCGAGGAGTTCGTCGAGACGATCGTCGCCCTCGAGACCGCCAACCGCGACCACCCCGAGGAGGGCGAGGGCGAGCTCGGCGAGGCGATCTACATGCGCGACGTCGTCTTCGCGGCCATGAACGAGTGCCGCACCGTCGCCGACAAGCTGGAGCGCACCGTGGCCGACGACCTCTGGCCGGTCCCGAAGTACTCGGAGATGCTCTTCATCAAGTAGGGCAGGAGCGTCACCCAGCGGCACCGGAGGCCCCGCTCGGCGAGCGGGGCCTCCGGTCTTTCAGAAACCTTTTATTCTCTCAGTACTCGCCGGTCCCCGACTCAACAGGATCCTCGACGTACCGTAACGCCGTCAGTGCCACGCGCACTACCGGCTGGCAAGGTCCGCCGGCGCGCAAGCGTGCGCTCGGCTCGGAGGAACCTGTGCAAAATTGCGCCATCGCGGCTCCCGCCGATCGTCACAGGTATTGATTTTCACCGCTGATCGCTTTTAAGTCGCTCAGCGGGAAGTCCACCACCCCGACACCTTCGGCCCGAACGGCCGGAAGGGAGCAATCATGGGAGTTCCTGTCTCAACCTCGCGCACCCCGAGGACGGGGGTCCGACGCGTGATGATGGTGTGTGCGGTGATCGCGGTCGCGCTGCTCAGCGCCGTCGCGACGGCGCTGGCGAGCAGCGACCACTGGTTCAGCGGCACGCTGACCCAGGGCTTCGGCTACGCCAGCACGGATGCCCACTCGATCAACTACATCGAGGCCACGGGCAACCACAACGGGTTCTGCGTCGCGAAGGACACGGGCACGACCGGCTACGCGTCGGCCACGAAGACGACCGCGGGCACGCGAGCGTGCTCGTCCAGCGGCGGCTTCGCCAGCCGCGTCGAGAACGCCGCCTGCTGCTACCACGGCTGGGTCGACAACTCGACGAGCAACGACATCGTCATCGACCCCTCGACCCACTACTCGTACTAGGAGCCGTTGATCATCATGAAGATCTCCAAGCGCATGGTCGCGGCCCTGGCGGTCGCGGCGATCGGCGGCCCCGTCGCCGTCACGATGGCCCAGGCCGACGACCCGCCGCCGGCCGCGCCGCCCACGAGCACCGTGCCCGTGGCGGCGACGGCTGACCAGAAGGAGGCGTTCGCGATCCTGGCGGCCTCCCCCACCTCGGCCGACGAGCAGAACGACCGGATCGCTCGGCTCGCCGACGCCGCGCAGCGCGGCCTCGACGCCGAGGGCGCCCGCGTGGTCGGCTCGACGGACGCCGGGCCGATCTGGCTCGTCCCCGCCAACGGGGCGCTCTGCCTCGCGCTCGAGGACACCGGCGACGACTCGGTCGGGACGTCGTGCGAGCCGAGCGAGGACGTCATCGCCCGCGGCATCACGGTCGGCGACGGCAGCCACGTCTACGGGCTCGTGCCCGACGGCGTCACGAGCATCGACGTCACCGACGACGAAGACGTCACCACGACGCACGCGCTCGACTCGGGCAGCAGCGTCTACACCCTCGGCGACGGGCACGTGACCGTCGGGCTCGACGGCCCGGACGGACCGCAGTCGTTCGACGTGGAGGGCGGCGGCTGAGCCGCCGAAGCATCACGGTGCGTCCGGGAACTTCCGTCCGGGCGCACCGCCGATCGGTCACACTCGGCCCCCGACGCGATTCATACGGTCATGGGGCCACGGGCCAACGCCACCGACGCCGAGCTGCTCAGCCAGACCAAGGACGACGCCGAGGCGTTCGCCGTCTTCTACGAGCGCTGGGAGGGCCCGATCCTCGCCTACCTCCTGCGCCGGACCCGCGACCCGGAGACCGCCGTCGACCTCAGCGGCGAGGTCTTCGCCTCCGCGCTCGGCGCCGCTCATCGTTTCATCGGCGATGAGC
>JAOPZG010000368.1 GCA_025964215.1 Conexibacter sp. | reverse complement strand
TGCAGGAAGGTGTCGAGCTCGGCGGCGGCCGCGTCGAAGGCCGCGTCCAGCTCGGCGGCCGGCGGCGGGCCCTCGGGGTCCGGGCCGGCGCGCACGACGTCGAGCAGGTCGTCGATGTAGCGCTGGGCCCGGTCGCCGCCGGCGTTCAGCGCGCGGAGCGCGTCCTGGCCGCCGGGGCCCATGGTGCCGTGCTGCAGCTCGAGCACGGCGGCGGCCCCGCGCATGAGCGCGATGGCCTCGCCGAGCTGATGCGCCGCCAGGGCGGCGAACGCCTCGAGGCCGTCCTGCGCGGTGAGCGCAGGGTCCTCGGACGTCATTCCTCCGCCGGGAGCCCGTCCTCGAGCATGCCGGCGCGAAGGCGCGAGGCCGCCGCGACCGCGTCGCGACGGGAGCGCACTTCGAGCTTGCGCAGGACGTTCTTGACGTGCGAGCGCACGGTCTCGACCGACACCACGAGGCGATCGGCGATCTCGTCGGTCGACAGGTCCTGGCAGAGGAGGTCGAGGACCTCCCACTCGCGCGAGGTCAGCTGGCTACGGATCGGCCGCAGGCCGGCGCTGTCGGTGCGGACCATGCGCAGGTCCTCGATCAGCCGCATCGTCAGGCGACGGGTGATCACGGCCTCGCCGTTCTTGGCGCAGTGCAGCGCGCGCGGCAGCGCGTCGATCCCGACGTTCTTGCACAGGAAGCCGGAGGCCCCCGCGCGCAGCGTCATCAGGCCGACCTCGTCGTCGTCGGAAGAGGTGAGGATCACCACGCGCACGTCCGGCGCGGTGCGCCGGATCTCGCTCATGGCGGCCAGCCCGTCCATGCCGGGCATGATCAGATCCATCACGACGACGTCCGGCGTGTAGTACGCCGTCAGCTCGACCGCTTCTCTTCCGCTGCCGGCTTCCGCGATCACCGTGATCCCGGCCAGCTGCAAGACGTCGCGCAGCATGCGGCGGGCGAGCGGATCGTCGTCCGCCACGATGACGCGCAGCGGCGCATCCCCATCTACCTTGAATTCCATCCCCATAGCCCTTCCCGGTCTCATCCACAACCGGTGCCTCTAGCAGTAGAGGAACAAAGAAAAGAGCAAAGCGGCGTGCAACGAGGGGTATTTTCCTACCCCAATGCAGGAATGCGGACGATCGTGCCATACCGGCACCGGTTGCGACCGCGCAGGCGGTTCCCTGGGGATTGAAGGGAACCGCCACGCGGCCACGCGCCGCTGAACACGGACCGTCCGGTGCGTTCCCAGCCCACGCGGCGTTGCACGATCTAGGGCTCTCCTGCCGGCGGACCGTGCGTAGCGAAACCTACGGCGGCGCGAAGCGGCACGCGGGTGACTTGCATGCGCCCCGGCGAGGGAGGTCATCGTCGGCACATGGGGCAGGAAGTTCCCCCATCCCCGGGCGGTTGCTGCCGATTCAATGGATTGAGCAGGTTTCCGGAGGACACGACGTCGTACGGAACGGGGATTGAGCAGACCGTGAGGACCGAAGCTGACGTGGAGTCGGACGGCCACGACACGCAAGACGACGATCGCCGCAAGCGGACGTCGCCGCGGTGGTGGCGCAGCCGCGCGCAGAGCGAGGCCGATGACGCGCCCGCGCGCGAGGACCGCGCTGCCGCGCGCGAGGACGACCACCGCCAGCAGCTCGCCGACGTCGGCCACGAGCTGCGCTCGCCGCTGTCGATCATGCTCGCTCTCTGCACGCGCCTCGAGGAGTCCGGCCGGCTCGTGGCCGAGGACGCCGAGGACGTCGCGCGGATCCGCGCGAACGCCTACACGATGCTGCGCCGCGTGCAGGACCTGATGCTCGTCGCGCGCTTGGAGAGCGTCGACCTCCAGCTCGAGGCCGCCGTGATCGACGTCGCGGCGATCGTGCAGAGCTGCGCCGAGGGCTTCGGCAGCGTCGCCGCCCAGCGCGACCTCGACCTCCGCATCGGCGTGCCCGCGCGCCTGCCGGCGGTCGCCGACGAGGAGAAGATCGTCTCGGTCGTCAGCAACCTGCTCGCCAACGCGATCCGCCACGCCCCGAGCGGCGGCGTCGTGCGCTGCTCGCTGAGCACCGCGCCCGGCCGGCTGATCCTCCAGGTCGCCGACAACGGGCCGGGCATCGCGCCCGACCAGCGCCAGGTCGTCTTCGAGCGCTACCGCCGCGACGCGGGCGCCGGCGGCACCGGCCTCGGGCTCGCCATCGTCGGCGAGATCGCCCAGCTGCACGGCGGCTCGGTCGCCGTCGGCGACGCCCCCGAGGGCGGCGCCCTCTTCACCGTCGAGCTGCCGCTGCGCACGCAGCGGGCCCCCGACGCGCCACCGCGGACGGGCCCTCAGCGCTCGCTCGCGCTCGCCGATCGCCAGAAGGCGGTCATCGAGGACCTGCGCGCGGAGCTCGAGGCCGGCGGGCTGCGCCCGCTTCCGCACCGCGGCTAGCCGCACCCGCGGGACCCGGCAGGCCGCACCTCGCGGCCCCACTAGGACGATCCCCGATGCCCGTTGGGGAGCGATGGCGCAGGATGGCCCAACCCCATCCGCTCTCGCCACTACCCCGGCCCGTCCGCGTCCGGACAAACGTCCACCCAGCGGAGAGTTCGCTCGTGCCGAGGGGTACTTGGGCCGACGTTCTCAGTGTTCCGGTCGGGGGTTCTTGGCAGGGGTCCCGACCGTCCTCAACGCGCCACTCATCCCATGCTTCAGCTTCGCTGCAGTCGCAGGTCTCTGCCTGCGTCCATCTTGGGCCTGACGGTCGCCGTCCTCTCCGTCTTCGCCTCGTCCGCGCCGGCCGCCACGGTGGCGCTCAACGGTCGGACCTTCAACGCGGCCTGCACGGCCGCCGCCGCCGGGGACACCATCACGGTCCCGGCCGGCTCCTACGACTCCCAGACGATCAGCTGCACGAAGGCCGTAACCTTCGTCGGCGCGGGCACGTCGACGGTCGTCAACTGGCTGCAGTTCAACGGCGCCAACGGCCCGACGGTCACGAACATGCGCTTCGTGACGGGGATGATGTCGGGCGCGTCGCAGAACGTCGCGGTCAGGGACTCGACGATCAACAACCAGACCTACATCGAGAACACCAACGGCCTGGTGTTCGACCACATCATGTGGGAGCCCGACCACGCCGGTCAGGTCTGGGAGAACGGCGACATCGTCGACATCTTCCCCGACCGCAACAACACGCCGAACCACAACATCACCATCGAGGACAGCACGCTGCATGGGCTGCGCTCCCCGACGAGCTCCTCGCACTCGGACGCGATCCAGCTCTACAACAACGGTCAGCCGCACACCGGCATCAAGATCCTGCGCAACAAGTTCTACGACAACGAGTGCATCAACCTGCGGACCAACCCGGGTGATGACGTCACGATCGAGAACAACTCCTTCGGCGACTCCTACATGGGG
>JAOPZG010000305.1 GCA_025964215.1 Conexibacter sp. | reverse complement strand
TGCAGGACCTCGGGTACGTCCGCGACGACGGCAAGACGCTCGTCCCGCAGCCGCATCTCGACTTGGACCCCAAGAAGATGTGGACGCTCGACGAGGTCCGCGGCATCACGCTGAACAGCCCCAACGTGCTGCTCAACCAGATGTCCCCGGAGGAGCGCGACGCCCACGTCGCCAAGTACAAGGCCGGCGGCCCGGGCGGGCGCCCGGCGGCCGTCTGATGCGAAGGGCCGCGCACACCCATGGGTGAGAAGCACATCGCACGCCTCGAGCCGGTCGGCATCGAGCTCGAGGTCGACGAGGACGAGACGATCCTCGACGCCGCCTTCCGGCAGGGCATCATGTTGATGCACGGCTGCAAGGAGGGCCAGTGCGCGGCCTGCAAGTCGTTCCTGCTGGACGGTGAGGTCGACCTCGACCGCTACTCGACGTTCGCGCTGCCGGACTTCGAGGAGTCCGAGGGCTACACGTTGCTCTGCCGCGCCCACGCGATGAGCGACGTCGAGATCGAGCTCATCAACTACGACGAGGAGATCATCCGCAGCGGGGTGCCGATCGTCACGGCGAGCGCCGAGGTCGAGGTGGTGGAGTCGCTCACCCACGACATCCGCCGCCTCGTCCTCAAGCTCCCCGACCCGCTCGTCTTCAACGCGGGGCAGTACATGGACATCGCGATCCCGGGGGTCGAGGGCAAGCACCGCTCGTTCTCCATGGCCAACACGCCGGGGCAGCCGGACCGGCTCGAGTTCATGATCAAGCTCTACGAGGGCGGCCACTTCTCCGGCCTGCTGTCGGAGAGCGCGAACGGCAGCGGCATCAAGGTCGGCGACGCGCTGACCTGCACCGGGCCCTACGGGGTCTTCACCCTCCGGGACTCCTCGCCGCGGCGGCTGGTCTTCATCGCCGGCGGCGCGGGGATGGCGCCGATCATGTCGCTGCTGCGCTCGATGGAGGAGAAGGGCTCGACGCGGCCGGCGACCTTCTACTACGGCGCGCGGACCGCCGACGACCTCTTCGTGCTGGACGAGCTCGAGCGGCTCGCCGGCACGTTGCCGGACCTCACGTTCGTCCCGGCGCTGTCGGACGGCGCCGCGGGCTGGGAGGGCGAGGCGGGGCTCATCACCGACGTCGTCGACCGCATGGAAGAGGACCTCACCGACGTCGACGCCTACCTCTGCGGCCCGCCGCCGATGGTCGACGCGGCGATCGCCCTGCTGGAGCGCCGCGGGTGTCCCGAGGCGCGGATCTACTTCGACAAGTTCACGACAGGAGCAGAAAGCTGATGGCCACCGAGACGCCCACCGAGATCACCGAGGCGGAGGCCGCGACGCCCAAGCGCAGCGTCCCGCAGCCGGTGTTCACCGACGCCGAGGCGGGGGCCAAGGAGTTCCCATCCTCGCGAAGCAGGTCCTACAACTACTTCGAGCCGCGCAAGCGGCGCGCGAGCGTCTACGAGGACGTCACGGTCGACGTCCAGCCCGATCCCGCGCGCCACCTGACGCAGGGCTGGGTGTACGCCTTCGCCGACGGCTCCTCCGGCTACCCCCAGGAGTGGACGGCGCTCAAGTCCTCCAACTGGCACGAGTTCCTCGATCCCAACGAGGAGTGGGAGCAGTCGATCTACCGCAACAACTCCAACACGGTGCGGCAGATCGGCCAGACGCTCGCCAACGCCAAGGCGGCCGGCGCCTACGCCGCGTGGAGCCGCTCGTGGACGAAGGTCGTCGAGCGCCACGTCTCCGCGTGGGCGCACGTCGAGCAGGGGCTCGGGATGCACGTCTACACGCCCGCCCAGCGCGACGCCCCGACCAACATGATCAACAACGCGCTGGCGGTCGGCGCGGTCCACAAGCTGCGCTTCGCGCAGGACATCATCCTGTACAACCTCGAGGTCTCCGACGAGATCGAGGGCTTCGAGGGCTCGGCGCACGTCGACGTCTGGCAGAACGACCCGATCTGGCAGGGCACGCGGGAGAACGTCGAGAAGCTGACCGGCATCCGGGACTGGGCGCAGGCGTTCTTCGCCACCGCCGTCGTCTTCGAGCCGCTCGTCGGCGAGCTCTTCCGCAGCGGCTTCGTCATGCAGGCCGCGGCCTTGCAGGGCGACTTCGTCACCCCGACCGTGATGGGCTGCGGCGAGGCCGACACGGCTCGCGAGCAGCGCGGCGCCCGCGTCCTGTACCGGATGCTCGCCGAGGACCCCGAGCACGGCGAGGCCAACAAGGCGCTGATGCAGGACTGGCTCGCCGAGTGGATCCCGGTCTCGCTCGAGGCCGCCCACCAGCTGCAGCCGATCTGGTCGCAGGTGGCCGAGAAGCACGTGCGCTTCGACGACTCGCTCGAGCGCTCCAAGGCCCGCATGGCCGACCTGCTCGAAGACCTGACCCTCGACATCCCGAAGGAGATCCGCGCATGACCGAGTTCAAGTCCGATCGGACCTCGTCCAACCAGGCCGGCGTCACCCTGATGAACAACCAGGTGGGCTACGTCGTCGCCCAGGTGATGGCCGACAAGAAGGACATCACCATCCGCGAGCTGCCCTCGATGATCCGCGTCGACGGCATCAACAAGATCGACTTCGACTTCCAGGAGATCGCCGACGCGCTCGGCTGGGCCGACTTCGGCCAGGACGACTTCGAGGAGATCATGTCCACGCACTACGGCCGGATGGTCGTCCTCGACGACCGCGTCCTGATGTTCGCCAACCCGGAGGACGCGGCCGAGTACATCAGCTTCGACCTGCCGGTCCTGGAGGCCTAGCTCATGTACGAGAAGGACGGAGAGAAGTACTTCATCTTCGACAGCCACCTCCACTTCTGGGACGCGAGCCCGGAGAACTGGGTCAAGGGCCAGGAGCAGTACGCCAAGGGCTGGATCGAGTGCTTCCACGCCTACCAGTCGCTGGGGCCGCCGGAGACGCACTGGACGATCGAGCACTTCATGAAGTACTCGGCCGACGACTTCGAGAAGGACGTCTTCACCGAGGGCTACGTCGACAACGCGGTCTTCCAGTCGACCTACCTGCGCCAGTGGTACAGCGAGGGCTTCAACGACATCACCAAGAACGCGTCGCTGCTCGACCGCTTCCCGGGCAAGTTGATGGTCAACGGCCGCTGGGATCCGCGGGAGGGCGAGGCCGGACTGCGCCAGCTCCGCGAGGATCACGCCCGCTACAACCTGCAGGGCGTCAAGCTCTACACCGCGGAGTGGTTCGGCAGCTCCCGCGGCTGGACGATGAAGGACCCTGAGACGGTGCCGTTCTTCGAGCTCTGCATCGAGCTCGGGATCAAGAACATCCACATCCACAAGGGCCCGACGATCTGGCCGCTGGACAAGGACGGCTTCGACATCTCCGACGTCGACCACGCGGCGACGACCTACCCGGAGCTCAACTTCGTC
>JAOPZG010000284.1 GCA_025964215.1 Conexibacter sp. | reverse complement strand
GATGACCTGGATCTTCTTGTCGCCGGAGGCGGTGAGGACGACGTCGACCGTCGTGGACTCCTCCTCCGCGGGGCCGGCGTCGGCGGCGGCGGGAGCGGCGGCGGCGACGGCCGTGGCCGACACGCCGAACTCCTCTTCGAGCGCCTTGATGCGCTCAGACAGCTCGAGGACGCTGATGCCCTTGAGCTCTTCGATCCACTCTGCGGTGCTGCTGGCCATGTCTGTTACTCCTGGGTCTCGGTGGGGTCGTCGGAGTCCGAGGCGGCGGGCTCCTCCGAAGACGCAGCAGGCTCGACGGCCTCCGCATCCTGATCAGTGGTGTCGTCGGCGGCGGCCGGTGCGGCCTCCGCGACGGGTGCCGGCGAGTCGCCGGCGGGGATCTCTCCGCTCTCCTTCTTCTCCAAGACGCCGCCAAGGGCGATCGCCAGTCCGCCCACGAGGCCGTTGAGGCTCCGTGCGAGGCCGGTGATCTGCGAGGCGATCTTCCCGACGAGCTGGCCGTACAGCACCTGGCGCGTGGGGAGCTTGGAGATGGCGGTGATCTGCGCCGCGTCGAGCGCGTCGCCGTCCATGAGCCCGCCCTTGAAGGGCAGGAGCTCGCCGCCGGTGGAGCGCTGGAAGTCAGCGATCACCTTGGCGGCCGCGGCAGCATCGCCGCGGACGAACGTCAGCGCCGTCGGACCCTCGAGAAGGCCCTTCAGGGCCTCCGCGTCGGCCTGATCGGCAGCGCGCTCGGTGAGCGTGTTCTTGACGACGCGGAACGTCGCATCGGTCTCGCGGAGCTTGCCCCGGAGATCTGCGACCTGCGCGACGGTGATCCCGCGGTAGTCGATGGCGAAGACCGCCCCCGACTCCTGGATCTGCTCGGCGATCTCAGCGATCGCCGTTGCCTTCTGGTCCCTGTTCACGGGCCTCCTCTGCCGGGCTTAGCTGCGGATCCGCGATCCACGTGCCGGCGGTCTCAGGACGGCCTCGGATGTCGAACGTGATTACGCGGCCGAAGCCGCGGTCTCAGCGTTCTCCAGTCCGAGGATGTCGCGGGTACGGGACGGGTCGACCTTGATGCCCGGGCCCATCGTCGATGCGATGGTGACCGTGCGCAGGTACCGACCCTTGGCGGCCGAGGGCTTCGCGCGGATGAGCTCCTCGATGACGGCCGCGTAGTTCTCCAGCAAGGCCTTCTCCTCGAAGGACGTCTTGCCGATGTTCAAGTGGACGATGGCGGTCCGGTCGGTGCGGTACTCGACCTTGCCGGACTTGCTCTCCTCGACGGCCTTGGCGACGTCCATGGTGACCGTGCCGACCTTCGGGTTCGGCATCTTGCCCTGGGGGCCGAGGATGCGGCCGAGGCGACCGACGATGGGCATCATGTCCGGCGTCGCGATGGCGACGTCGAAGTCGGTGAAGCCCTCTTCGATCTGCTTGGCGAGGTCCTCGGCGCCGACCACGTCGGCGCCGGCCGCCGTGGCCTCGTCGGCCTTGGGGCCGCGGGCGAAGACCGCGATCTTGACGTCCTTGCCGAGGCCGTTGGGCAGCGCGATGGTGCCGCGCAGCTGCTCGTCGGCGTGGCGGACGTTCAGCCCGGTGCGGATGTGCACCTCGACGGACTCGTCGAACTTCGCGCGCTTGAGGTCGCGGACGAGCTTGATCGCCTCGGCGGGCAGGTACTCGTGCTCCCGATCCACCTTCGCCTTGACCTCGACGTAGTTCTTGCCGTGCTTGGCCATGATCTAGACGACCTCGACGCCCATGCTGCGGGCGGTGCCCGCGATGATCTTGCTCGCCTGATCGAGATCGTTCGCGTTCAGGTCCGCCAGCTTCTTCTCGGCGATCCCACGGATCTGGTCCTTGGTGATCTTGCCGACCTTGTTGCGATGCGGCTCGCCGGAGCCCTTCTCGAGGCCGATGGCCTGCTTGATGAGCACCGCGGCGGGCGGCGTCTTGGTCACGAACGTGAACGAGCGGTCCTCGTAGACCGTGATCACGACCGGGATGATCGTGCCGGAGTCCTGCTGGGTCTGGGCGTTGAACGCCTTGCAGAACTCCATGATGTTGATGCCGTGCTGACCGAGGGCAGGGCCGACCGGCGGAGCCGGGCTGGCCTGTCCGCCGACAGCCTGCAACTTGATCTGGGTGAGGACCTTCTTGGCCATGCGGGTTACGCCTTCTAGATCTTCTTGACCTGGTCGAAGCCCACCTCAACGGGGGTCTCACGACCGAAAATGGATACCAGCACCTTCAGCTTCTGCGCGTCCTGGTTGATCTCCGAGATCTCGCCCGAGAAGTCGGAGAGCGGCCCGGAGATCACCTTGACCGACTCGCCGATGGAGAACTGCGCCTTCGTGGCGACCTTCTGCGCGACCTCGCGGTGCAGCAGGCGATCGACCTCGGGCTGGGTGAGCGGAACGGGCTCGTTGGAGGCGCCGACGAAGCCGGTCACCCCGGGCGTGCCCTTGACGAGCTGCCACGAGTCCTCGTTCAGGTCCATGTTGACCAGCACGTAGCCGGGCATGGTCCGCTTCTCCTGCGAGACCTTCTGCCCGTCCTTCATCTCGGACACGGTCTCGGTCGGGACCACCACGGAGCGGATGGCGCGACGCTGCCCGAGGGAGCTCGCGCGATGCTCGAGGTTGGACTTGACCTTGTTCTCGTGTCCGGAATATGTGTTGACGACGTACCAGCGATACATGAAGTGTGATCCGTGCCCTAGGGGCTAGATGATGAAGTTGACGACCTTCTGGGCGACCCAGTCGGCCACCCCGAGGTACGCGCCCGCGATGATCACGAAGCCGACGACGACGCTCGTGGCCTGGAAGACCTGACGGCGGTCCGGCCACTGCACGCGCTGGAGCTCGGCCCACGATGCCCGCAGGAACTGCAGGAAGCGGGGGCCGCCCTTGACGGGATGCGCGGTCTGACGGCCGCCGGTGCGGGCGAGCTCGCGATCGTCGGCGTCGATGTCGCCGTCGTCGTCGAGGTCGCCGACCGGCTCGCTCAGCTGCCGCGTGAGCTCGTCGTCGGGATCGTCGCTCGCGTCGCCGTTGGCACCGCTGACCAGGCTGGCCTCGAACTCCTCGACCTCTCCGGAGGCGTGATCGAGCGAGCCCGGGATGTTCTCCCGATGCAGCTCGGTCGGCTCGACGCCGGAGGGGTCTTGCGGGTCGTCCCCGCTCTTGGTTCGGTCAGCCATGGTGCGATGCCGCTGGGGACCTAGCGGGTCTCCCGATGGCTCGTCTGGCAACGGCACCACTTGCAGAACTTCCGCAGCGTGATGCGATCAGGCGTGTTGCGCTTGCTCTTATTCGTCTGGTAGTTGCGGCGCTTGCAGTCCTCGCAGGCGAGGGTCACGGCAATGCGCACGTCTCCGCGGGCCATAACGGGCTCCCGTCGAGGGTGAACTGAAGGAAAGTGGGTGCGACCGCTTTCTGACCCGGGGCAAAGAAACGACTCGCCCCGGAGCGAGTCGACCTCGCAGGATAGCGCGGTTCCGCTCTCGGAGGAGTGCGATCGTTCGGGTCTGGAGCTACGCCCGTGCCGATGCGGCAGGGTCCAGGCGCGTCATGTGCACCGATGCCTCGAGCTCGGCCCGCGCGGTGCCGCGGTAGACGCCCTTGATCGGCGGGACGTCGCCGTAGCGGCGACCGTGGCCGATCTTCACGTGGGTCTCGCCGGCGAGCCGGCGGTTGGTCGGGTCGGCGCCGACCCAGATCGGCTCGCCGCGGCCACCCGTGCCGGGCAGCAGCGCCTCGAGCCAGGCGTGGGTCTGGACCTCGACGGAGTCGGTCCCGCCGTCCTCCGGCGCGCTGAAGAGGTAGCCGGAGACGTAGCGCGCGGCGATGCCGTTGCGGCGCAGCAGCACGAGGCCGAGGTGGACGAAGTCCTGGCAGACGCCGGCGCCGGCCTTGAGCAGGTCCTCGATCGTCGAACCGACGTAGGTGACGCCGGGGCGGTAGGCGAAGCGGTCCGGGATCAGCTCGTTGAGCCAGCGCACGGTCGCCAGCGGCGTGCGCGCGCGGGCGATGTCGAGCAGGTCGGCCAGGACGACGTCGTCGGGCTCGTCGTCGGCGCGGAGCAGGAACTCGCCCGCCGCCTCCGCGTAGGTCTCGCCGTCGAGGTGCTCCCACGGCGCCTCGGGCGCCTCGGGCGGCTCGCTGGTGACGACGCGGGCGCGCACGTCGATCGTCATGTGGTCGTGGGCGCGGGCGACGCCGAACTCCATGACCTCGGTCCCGAAGTAGTCGACGTGGCGGTGGATCCGCGCCTCGGGGTCCAGCCGCACGTGGAACTCGTCGCAGCGCTGGTTGGAGGTCGTCGCCGGCCGCACGCGCAGGGCGTTGAGGTTGTCGGTGACCGGCGACTCGTACTTGTAGGACGTGCAGTAGTGGATGTCGTAGTTCATGCGACCACGGTCCCGGTTGCGGCTCCCGCGCCGGCGAAGTAGCGCTCGGCGATGTCGGCGTCGATCAGCGCCAGCTCGCTCTGGACGAGGGAGCTGGCCTCGGCCAGGTTGCCATCCTCGGCGGCGGCACGGCCGCGGAACTCGAGGTCGGCCGCGAGGCGGCTGAGGCGCAGCACCGGCTCGGAGCTGCGCGGGACCTCGTCGGCGTCGAAGAGCGCGCCGTGGACCGCGTCGACCGAGGCGGCGACGGAGTCCGGGTAGGCGCGCTCGTAGAGCAGGAAGCGCGCGACCGGGCCCGCGTTGGGCGGCGCCGGCACCGCGCGCCGGAAGGCCTGGAAGCCGCCGACGGCCTGGAGCAGCGCGAGCGCCTGGCCGTCCCGGACGCCGTCGGTGCCCTCGGCGTGCTCGCCGGGAGCCGGCATCGCGACGCGCAGCATCCGCAGGACCATGTCGGCCGACTCGATCCGGCCGCCGGCCACGAGGAACGCGCGCGCCTCGTCGCGGAGCATCGTCCGGCTGGTCAGGCCCCAGAACAGCGCGCTGCGCTCCTTGACGTACTGGAAGACGCTGTAGGGGCCCATCTGCATCCGGCCCTCGAGGTCGCCGGCGCTCAGCGCCAAGTGCGTGGTGTTGACCGCCTCCCACATCTCGGCGGAGATCACGTCGCGCACGGTGCGCGCGCCCTCGCGGGCGCGCGAGACGCACGAGATCACCGACGCCGGCTCCTCGCGCGTGAGCGTCATGCGGTTGAGCACCTCGTCGCGGCGAACGGGGCGGCCGTCGGTCTGCGAGCCCATGATCGCGAGGATCGAGCCCCAGCCGAGGCGGACGCCGGCGGGGTCGTCGGGCCGGCCCTGGAGGCTGGCCTGGAAGACGCCGTCGAGCATCCGGGCGGTGTGCTCGGCGCGGGCCACGTTGCGGCCGAGCCAGAAGAGCTCCTGGGCGATGCGGGAGAGCATGGGGCTTACGGCCGCCCGATCCCGCGGGGGTCCTGGCGGCCGACCTCGGCCCGCCGCTGCTGCTGTTGCTGCTGCTGCCCGGTCCACTCGCTGCCGTAGCGCAGGCCCGGCATGTTGGTGGGCATGACCTCGTGCAGCTGGGTGTCGCCCTCGCGCGGGACGTCGGCGCCCGTGTCCTCCTCGAGCACCCACGTGTCCTTGGAGCCGCCGCCGCGGGAGGAGTTGACGATCATCGAGCCCTCGGTCAGCGCGACGCGGGTCAGGCCGCCGGGGACGATCCGGATCGTCTCGCCGAAGACGGCGAAGGGGCGCAGGTCGACGTGGCGCGGCGCGAGCGAGCCGTCGGGCATCGCGGTCGGGACCGTGCTGAGGTTCACGACCTCCTGGGCGATCCACTTCTCGGGCTGGGCGCGGATGACGTCGGCGAGGCCGTCGAGCGCCTCCTTGGACGTGCTCGGCCCGATGAAGACGCCCTTGCCGCCGGACTCGCCGGTGGGCTTGAAGACCAGCTCGTGGCGGCGGGCGAGCGCGGTCTCGCGCTGCTGCTCGTCGGCCATCAGGTAGGTCCGGACGTTGTCGAGGATCGGCTCCTCGCCGAGGTAGAACCGGATCATCTCCGGCACGTAGTGGTAGACGGCCTTGTCGTCGGCGACGCCGGTGCCGAGCGCGTTGGCGATCGCGACCGTGCCGGCGCGGTAGGCGCGCACGAGGCCGGGGACGCCGAGCAGCGAGTCCGGGCGGAACTCGAGCGGGTCGACGAAGTCGTCGTCGAGGCGCCGGTAGACCGCGTGGACGCGGCGCAGCCCGGCGGTCGTGCGCATGTAGAGGACGTCGTCGCGGACGACGAGGTCGGAGGCCTCGACCAGCTCGACGCCCATCTGGCGCGCGAGGAACGCGTGCTCGAAGTAGGCGGAGTTCATCGGGCCGGGCGTCCAGACGACGACGGTGGCCTCGTCCTCGGCCGACGGCGCGACGGAGCGCAGGCCGGCGAGCAGCAGCTGCGGGTAGTGGTCGACCGGCCGGACGCGGTGGTGCTGGAAGAACTGCGGCACCAGGCGCGTCATCGCGACGCGGTTCTCCAACACGTAGGAGATCCCGGACGGCGTGCGGACGTTGTCCTCGAGCACCTTCCAGGAGCCGTCGGCGTCGCGCACGAGGTCGCAGCCGGCGACGTGGCAGTAGACGCCGCCCGGGGGCCGGACGCCGTGCGCGGCGCGCGCGAAGTGCGAGCGGCTGACGATCAGCCGCCACGGGACGATCCCGGCCCGGACGATCTCGCGCTCGTGGTAGACGTCGTCGATGAAGCGGTTGAGCGCGCGGATGCGCTGCATCAGCCCGCGCTCGATGTGGTCCCACTCGCGCGCGGGCAGGATCCGCGGGACGAGGTCCAGCGGGAACGGGCGGTCCTTGACCGGGCCCTCCTCGCCGGTGGCGTCGAAGGTGATGCCCTGCTGGACGAAGATCGCGTCGCGGCGGTGGCCGGCGGCGGTCAGCAGCTCGGGGCCCAGCTTCGCGATCTCGGCGGCGAGCGAGACCGCGTGCGGGTGGGGCGTTCCGTCGGGCGCGAAGACCTCGTCGAAGTACCCGGGCTGCGGCCGGTAGGCGGTGGTGGCGTCGGTGACCAAGTCGGACAGGGTGCAGATCCTCTACCCAATCGGGGACGTCTTCCATGGATCTACGTCGAAATCGGATGGTCCGCCGATGTACGCACGGTCGAACGCGCGCGTCGGTTGCGTCACGCAATCCAGTGGCGCTAGCATGGGGCGGATGCTTGGAAGGACCTATGAGTCGCAGCGCTGCTCCGTCGCCCGCACGCTCGAGCTGGTGGGCGAGCGCTGGACCCTGCTGATCATCCGCGACGCCTTCCTCGGCGTCCGGCGCTTCGGCGACTTCGCCGACCGCCTCGGCATCGCGCGCAACGTCCTGCAGGACCGCCTCGAGCGCCTCGTCGAGGCCGGCGTCCTGACGAAGGTGCCCTACCAGGAGCGCCCGCTGCGCCACGAGTACCGCCTGACCGAGATGGGCCGCGACCTGTGGCCGTCGATCGTCGCGCTGCTGCAGTTCGGCGACCAGCACCTCGCCGGCGAGACCGGCCCGCCGATGCTGCTGCTGCACCGCGGCTGCGGCGGCGAGCTGGACGCGCGGCGGATCTGCACGACGTGCGGCACGCCGCTCGAGCTGGGCGACGTCGAGTCCGTGCCGGGCCCGGGCGGCGCGCGGATCCCCGCCGCGGCGTGAGCGCGGGCGCCCGGGCGCTGGTCCTCGAGCACGAGGCGGACGCCCCGGCTGGGCTGCTGGGCGACTGGGCGCTCGAGCGCGGGATCGCGCTGGAGGTCGTGACCACGGCGGGGCCGCTCCCGGATCCCGCCGGCCGTCCGTTCGTCGTCTCGCTCGGCTCGGATGCCTCGGCGTGGGACGACCGCGTCGCGTGGCTCGCCGCCGAGCGCGCCGTCTTGGACAGCGCACTGCGCGCGGAGGTCCCCATCCTCGGCATCTGCTTCGGCGGCCAGCACCTCGCGCGGGCGCTCGGCGGCCTCGTCTCCCCCGCCCGCCGCTCCGAGGTCGGCTGGCTCGACGTCGAGACGCTCGCGCCCGAGGCGGTTCCGGGTGGCCCGTGGCTCCAGTGGCACCGCGACGCGTTCACGCTCCCGCCCGGCGCGGAGCTGCTCGCGCGCTCGCCGGTCTGCGTCCAGGCGTTCCGGCGCGGGCCGCACCTGGGCGTGCAGTTCCACCCCGAGGTGACGCGGGAGATCGCGGCCGGCTGGGCGCGCGACTACCCGGAGTCGATGGAGCGCGCGGGCACCGACCTGGACGCCGTGCGCGCCGGCGGGGAGGCGCACGCGGCCGGCGCGCGCGTGCGCGCCTTCGCGCTCTTCGACGCGTTCCTGGCGTCGGCCCGGGCGCACCCTCGCATGGGCGCGGATGCCCTGGGGTAGCTCCAGGCGTGTGACCGATCTCCAGCAGCGACCGACCGGCGAGCTGGTCAAGGACCTGTCGACCCAGGTCTCGACCCTCGTCCGGCAAGAGCTCGAGCTCGCGAAGGTCGAGCTCACCGCCAAGGGCAAGCAGGCCGGCATCGGCGCCGGGATGCTCGGCGGCGGCGCCGTCTTCGCGCTCTACGGCGTGGGCGCGCTCGTCGCGACCGCGATCCTCGCCCTGTCGACCGCCGTCGCCGGCTGGCTCGCGGCGCTGATCGTCGCGGTCGTCCTCTTCGCCGTCGCGGGCGCGCTCGCGCTGCTCGGCAAGGGCCGCGCGCAGCGCGCCGTCCCGCCGGTGCCCGAGCAGGCCGTCGCGACGATCAAGGAGGACGTGCGCTACACGAAGGAGCACGTCGCCGAGGCCCGTGGCCGCGAGGAGACGCCGGCATGAGCGACGCTCGCACGCCCGAGGAGATCCGCGCCGACATCGAGCACACGCGCGAGGAGCTGGCCGACACGGCCGCGGCCCTCGCGCAGCGCGCCGACGTGAAGGCGCGCGCGCACGAGAAGGTCGAGGAGACCAAGGCCAAGGTGTCGCACAAGGTCGAGGAGGCGAAGTCCGCGGGACCGCCGCGCGGCGCGCTGATCGGCGCGGCCGCGGGCGGCGTGCTGATCGCGCTCGTCCTGCTGCGCCGCCGTCGCTAGCCGTCGTCGACCATCCCGGCCAGCGGGCCGAGCAGGCGGCGCGCGCGCTTGGAGACGCCCGGGAGGGCGATCAGGCGGTGCGTCGGCGGCTCGCCCGCCTCGCGGCGGCGGAGCTGCTCCATCGCGATCGGCCGCCAGCGCTGGTCGACCACCTCGGCGGGCGCGATGCCGGCGATGGCGTCCTGGCCGACCTCGAGGTGCTCGGCCCACAGCCGCTCGCGCGTCGCGCGGGCGAGGACCGCGTCGTCGGTGACGACGTTCATCTCGGTGTCGTTGAAGAGCGAGTGCGCGTTGAGGTTCGCCGAGCCGATCGTCAGCCAGCGGTCGTCGACGATCCCGACCTTGGCGTGGACGTAGAGCGCGTCGTCGCGGCCGCCGGTGCGCGAGCGGATCGTCGCCGCGAGGAAGTGCGGGTTGTCGGTCCCGTCGGCGTCGGCCAGCACGCCGAGCTGGCCGCGCGTGTCGTCCTGGCCGTTGTTGGCGCGGGCGGGCAGCAGGACGACGAGGCGGAAGTGCGGGCTCGGCGGGTCCTTGAGCTTCGCGACCAGCTCGCCGACGATCTCCGGCGACCACAGGAACTGGTTCTCGAGGTAGATGTAGTCCTGCGCCGAGCGGATCGCGCGGACGTAGGACTCCATGATCCGGAAGTCGCCCGTCGGGACCGCCTTGTACATGTCCTCGGCGACCGTCCGCACGACCTGGACGGTGGAGGCGTGCTCGTCGGCGACCGGCGGCTGGACGACCGGCGGCGGTAGCGTGTCCCCCGCGACCTCGCGCCAGCGCATGATGAAGTGGTTGGCCACGTCGGCGACGGACGGCCCCTCCATCCGCGTCCCGACGTCGTGCCAGCCGAGCTTGCGGCGCGCCGCGTGGTCGGAGCTGTCGAAGCGGTCGCCGGCCTGGTCGGTCATGTCGATGCCGTTGACGAACGCGACCTCGTCGTCGATGACCAGCGTCTTCTCGTGATGGCAGTGGACCGGGTGCTCGCGCGGGTCGCGGAAGGCCTGGATCCGCGTGTCGCGCGTGAGCTTCGCGACCGCCGCCTCGACCTCCTTGCGCGTCGGGTGGAAGAGCGGGACCGGCGAGCCGGCCCAGACCATCACGCGGACGTCGATCCGCTCGGCGAGCTCGGCGAGCAGCGGCCCGATCGCGATCGGGTGCTCGCCGCGCACGAGCTCGAAGTGCGAGGCGAGGTGCCAGCCGGTGATGTGGACGTGCGAGCGCGCGGCGCGCAGCGCCTGGGCGATCGCGGGCAGCGCGGTCGCGCCGTCGACCAGCACCTCGAGCTTGCAGCCGGGCCGCGGCGCCGGCTCGCCGCTCGCGAAGAGCGTCGGCGCGGGCGGCGGGTCCAGCACGCCGCCGTGCCCGA
>JAOPZG010000648.1 GCA_025964215.1 Conexibacter sp. | reverse complement strand
CGGCCGCGACGGGCTGCGGCGGCACGGGCGCGGGCGCGGCCTGCGCGTCGGCGACCATCGCCTCGTTGTCATCGTCCTTGGAAGCGGCGGCGTCACGGCGTCGCGGCTCCGGCTGGGCGGGGCGGGTCTTGGGGCCTTCCGCAGGTGCGGTCCGGGCCGAGCTCTGGTTCAGGAGGGCGGCGAAGTCGCCGGGGCTTCCCGAGGGTGGACCGGCGCTCTTGGGCGCCTTGTCCACCCGCGCCGCGGAGGGCGGGGTGATGGGGAGGGCTGTCATCTAGACCGTGCTGTAGTCGAGGCCGGAGGAGGAGGTGGAGTCGTCGGAGCTCGCGTCGCCGTCGTCGTCGCTCGTGGCGAGCAGGCTCGCGGGCGAGACGGGCGTCGTCGTGACCGGCACGGCCGAGAGCGCGGAGGTCGCGGAGGTCCCGCTGGTCGCCGCGGACGCGGTGCCGCGGTACTCGGCCGCGTAGGCGAGGACCTTCTGGACGTAGCCCTGGGTCTCGGCGTAGGGCGGCACGCCGCCGTACTTGGCGACGGCGCCCGGGCCCGCGTTGTAGGCGGCGAGCGCCTTGGACGGATCCCCGCCGAAGCGGTCGAGCTGCTGCTTGAGGTACTTCGCGCCGCCGTCGATCGCCTGCGCCGGATCGCTCGGGTCGACGCCGAGCGAGGACGCCGTGCCCGGCATCAGCTGGGTCAGGCCCTGCGCGCCGGCGCCGGACTGCGCGCTCGCGTCGAAGTTGGACTCCTGGCGGATCAGGCCCTTGAGCAGCGCGGGGTCGATCCCGTACTTGGTCGCCGAGGCCGTGATCTGCGCGTCGTACTGCGTGGCCGTGCCGCCGCCCAGCGTGGTCGGCGTCGGCGTCGTGGCGGCGCTCGTCGCCGTGGCGCCGGTCGTCGTGGCCGACTGCGCGCTCGCGAGCTGGGAGGCGAAGCTCGTGGTCGGCGCCGCCTGCCCGGTGAAGGCGGCGATCTGCTGCTGGATCGCGGCGACGCGCGCGCCGACCTGCTCGACGCTCATGCCGCGCTCCGGCGCGCGAAGCCGCGCAGGCCCATCTCGTCGAGCTCGGCGTTCTCGACGCGCTCGGCGGCGAGGCGGTGCTGCTCGCGCTGGCGGGTCTCGAGCTTGTCGAGGACCTGGCGCGCGCGGCTCGCGGCGGTCAGCTCCGTGCGACGCCGCTGAAGCTCGTTGTCATAGCTGTTCATCCGCAGCGCGGCGTCGGCCTGGTCGTTGCGCAGGCGGTCGACCCAGGCCTGGCGCGAGACCAGCGAAGCGCCGGTCAACGGTCCGAGGCCCTGCAATCCGCCCCCGCCCACCCCGGCCTGCGCGTCGCGCAGGCGCGCCTCGGCGGCGCGCAGGACGGCCTCGCCGCGCATCCGCTCGTTGAGGCTGGCCGCGAAGCGCTCCTTCGCCTGGTCCTCGTCATGGGCGCGGATCTCGCGCACACGCTGCAGGCCGAATCGGAAGGGGCGGGACATCTCGTTCTGGTTCGTCGGACGGTTCGGGGGCGGGTGAAGGGCGCTGGACGACTGTCGGAGCGGCGGCTCAGACGGCCAGGTTCAGCGGCGGGATCGCCGACGGGCCGGTGGGCGTGACGGGCTCCAGCGTGGCGGCGTCGGCGATCGACGCGGCCAGCTCTCCGACCGTCCCGCCGATGACGCCGACGGTCCGCAGCAGCTGGTCGTCGGAGTCCGGCCCGGGCACGGCCTCGTCGGGCTTCTGCTTCAAGAACCCGTCGATCGCGTCCTTCAAGTCGATGGCCTTGTCGGTCAGCGGGTCGCTGCCGCGCTCGTAGGCGCCGATCGCGATCAGGTCGCGCTTGTCGCGGTAGGCGGCCAGCAGCGAGCGCAGGCGCGTCGCGCCCTCGAGCACGTCGGGCGCGCCGATCTCCCGCTCCAGGCGCGAGACGGACTGCAGGATGTCGATGGCCGGGTAGTGGCCCGCGTGCGCGAGCTCGCGCGTGAGGACGATGTGGCCGTCGAGGATCGACCGGACCGCGTCGGCGACCGGCTCGTTCATGTCGTCGCCGTCGACCAACACGGTGTACAACGCCGTGATCGACCCGTCCGGGCTCGTGCCCGAGCGCTCCAGGAGCTTCGGCAGCAGCGCGAAGACCGACGGCGTGTAGCCGCGCGTCGCGGGCGGCTCGCCGATCGCGAGGCCCACTTCCCGCTGGGCCATCGCGAAGCGCGTGACCGAGTCCATCATCAACATGACGTCGGCGCCCTGGTCGCGGAAGTGCTCGGCGATCGTCGTGGCCGCCAGCGCCGCCTTGATCCGCACGAGCGCCGGCTGGTCGGAGGTCGCGACGACGACGACCGAGCGCGCGATCGCGGGCCCGAGGTCGCGGTCGATGAACTCCTTGACCTCGCGACCACGCTCGCCGACGAGGCAGATGACGTTGATGTCGGCCGAGGTCGAGCGGGCGATCATCCCCAGCAACGAGGACTTGCCCACGCCCGAGCCGGCGAAGATGCCGAGCCGCTGCCCGCGGCCGCAGGGCACGAGCGAGTCGAGCGCGCGAACGCCGAGCGTCACGCGGTCGGTGATCCGCGGGCGCTCCAGCGGGGACGGCGGCGAGCCGACGATCGGGCGCTGGGTGAGCGCGGCGATCGAGGGGCCGCCGTCGATCGGGTTGCCGAGGCCGTCGAGCACGCGCCCGAGCAGCTCGGAGCCGATCGCGACCGAGACCTTGCGGCCGGTCGCGGTGACGATGTCGCCGGGGCCGATGCCCTGCATCTCGCCGAGCGGCATCAGCAGCGTGCGGCCCGAGCGGAAGCCGACGACCTCCGCCGGCAGGGTGGTCCAGCCGCCGGTGGCGGCGTCGCGGCCGGTGCGGACCTCGCAGACTTCGCCGACCTCGGCCTCCAGGCCCGTGGCCTCGACGATCAGGCCGATCAGGTCCATCACGCGGCCGTGGCGGCGGTGCAGGTCGGCGCGCGAGACCGCGCGGCCCAGGCTCGCGAGCCGCTGGACGACCGCGGCCTCCGGCGCCAGCACGGCACCGCCCTGCTCCATCACGAGCTCAGCCATTTCCGACCGATCCCATCCCGTCGGCAGCCATCGGCTGCCCGCGCCGGAATGGCTCGGCATGGTCGCTGGACGGCCCGCGCAGCTCGTCCTCCAGGGTCTCGCGCGCCCGCGCGAGCTTCGTGGTCAGCGTGGCGTCGACCTCGCCCTCGACCGTGCGGACGATCGCGCCGCCGCGGGCGACCCGGCGCTCGGCCTGGACGTCGCAGTGCTCGATGCCGCCGAGCTCGGCCATCAGCGCCTCGGAGGCGCCGCGGACGAGGTCGAGGTCCTCGGGGTTGACCAGGATCGTGACGCGGGCCCGCTCAACCAGGCGGCGCAGCGCGCCGCGGACGACGTCGACCACCGCCTCGGGGCGGACCGCGACGGCGGCGCCGAGCGCCTGCTCGGCGATCCGCAGCCCCAGCTCGACGGCCGCGGCCT
>JAOPZG010000609.1 GCA_025964215.1 Conexibacter sp. | reverse complement strand
AGCTCGGCGGCGACGCCCGCGCCCTCGCCGCGCCCGCCGACGTCACCGACGGCGCGCAGGTCGCGCGCGCGGTGCGGGTGGCGGTGGAGCGCTTCGGCGGGTTGGACATCGCGTTCGCCAACGCCGGGATCTTCGGCGCCGTGGCCGACATCGTGGACTACCCGGACGACGTCTTCGACCAAGTCCTCGCCGTCAACGTCAAGGGCCCGTTCCTGGTCGCCAAGCACGCGCTCGCCGCGATGCGCGACGGCGGCAGCCTGATCATCAACTCGAGCGTCGTCGGCCTGACCGCCGACCCCGGGATCGTCGCCTACGCGACCTCCAAGCACGCGCTCGTCGGCCTCATGCGCACAGCGGCCAAGGAGGTCGCCCCGCGCGGCATCCGCGTCAACACGCTGCACCCCGGACCCGTCGACAACGCCTTCCAGCACCGGATCGAGACCGTCGCCACCGGCGAGCCCGAGGCCGGCGCCGCGGCGATCTTCGAGGCCATGATCCCGCTCGGCCGCCACGCCTCGCCGGACGAGGTCGCGAACGCCGTCCTCTTCCTCGCGAGCGACGAGAGCGCCTTCCTCACGGGCGCCACCGTCCCACTGGACGGCGGCATGAGCGTCTGAAGCCGGGGGTTAACCCCCGGCCCGGACGCCCGGACGCCATAGGGACTCCGGCGCCCGCGCGCGGGAGAGTGCTGAGATGACCCAGACCGCCGCGCCTTCGCGTCCGTCCACGTCCTCCGAGCCACCGGCCGCCGGCGCCTCCTCCGTCGGCCCCACGGCCGAGGACACCCAGCCGACCGAGAACGAGAACCTGGACCGGTTCCTCACCGGGCTCATCACCGTCCTGCCCTTCATCGGCCTCGGCGTCGTCGCCTGGCAGCTCTGGAACAGCCTGCTGCACTGGTCCGACATCGCGGTCTTCGCGATCACGTACGCCTTGTGCGCGGTCGGCGTGACCGTCGGCTTCCACCGCCACTTCACGCACCGCAGCTTCAAGGCCAAGCCGTGGGTCCGCGGCGCGCTCGCGATCTTCGGCTCCGCCGCGATCGAGGGCCCGATCATCTCCTGGGTCGCCGACCATCGCAAGCACCACGCCTTCTCCGACAAGGAGGGCGATCCGCACAGCCCGCACGGCCACGACGGCCCGCTGCGCGGGCTCCTCCACGCCCACGTCGGCTGGCTCTTCATCCACACCCAGCGCGCCAACCGCGAGCGCTACACGCCGGACCTGCTCAAGGACCCGTTCATCGCCTACGTCGACCGGACGTTCCTGCTCTGGGTGCTCGCCGGCCTCGCGTTCCCGTTCGGCCTCGGCTGGCTGATCGGCGGCTCGATCGACACCGCGCTCACCGGCCTGCTGTGGGGCGGCCTGGTCCGGATGCTCGTCCTGCATCACGTGACGTACTCCATCAACTCGCTCTGCCACTTCTTCGGGCGCCGCCGCTTCGACGTCGACGACGAGTCGCGCAACCTCGCGTGGCTGTCGATCTTCTCGCTCGGCGAGTCCTGGCATCACAACCACCATGCGTTCCCGACCTCGGCCCATCACGGCCTGCACTGGTGGGAGCTCGACGTCTCCTCGCTGGTGATCAGAGGCCTGCGGCGAGCAGGTCTGGTGTGGGACGTCGTGGAGATCTCCCCGGAGCGCCAGGCGAAGAAGCTGGTCGAGAAGGACGCGGCAGCGCCAGGCACGTGAGCGACGCGACGGCGAGCACCACCGCCGCGGTGATCATCAGCTCGTCGTAGGAGCCGTCGGCGTAGCGCGCGGCGAGCCACTGCGTCGGCGGGGCCGCCGGCCAGGAAGCACAGGGCGACGAACGACACGGCCCCGGATGGCAAGCGGGCGCTAGCGCGCGGCGCGCTCGGGCCGCAGCGTGCGGTCGAACGCGCGCAGCTCGGCGCCGCCCGCGGCGATCTGCTCCGCCTGCGCGAACTGCCGCAGCGCGGTCTCCTGGACCTCGAGGAAGTGCTCGTGCTTCTCGACCTCGGTGAGCACCGACTGCGCGAGCCCCTCGGGCGTGAAGGTGATGGTGATCCCGTCGCTGTGGGGATCCGCCGTCGCGACGCCGCGCGCCCCGCAGGTCGCGCACTCCACCTCGCCGCCGCCGCGGACGGCGATCAGGTCGAGGTGGCACATCGGGCAGAGCCCGGGCGTGCCGCGGAACTCGACGTCGTCGAACGCGTGGCCGGCCTGCTCGGCGACGTTGCGGCCGAGCAGCGCGGCGCGCTCCAGGGCGTCGGCGTCGAGCGCGATCGCGGCGGGGATCCCCGCGCCGCCGAACTGCACCTGGTCGACCACGCCGATCTGCATGGAGAACGTCAAGTGATGCAACAACGGCAGCGTGAGCGTCTTCCAGTGGTCGGTCAGCGCGCCGCCGACGGCGAGGAAGCCCGCCACGCGCGGGCGCAGCACGCGCTCGTCGAAGGGGAACCTCACGGTCGCCTCCTCGCCGGCGTCGCGCTTGCGCAGGTACTCGCGCGCGAAGGCGACGTCGGCCTTCGGGCCGAGCAGGCGGTCGAGCAGCAGCTTCAGCCGGCCGGGGATCGTGCGGTTGAAGACGCCGGTGCTGACGATCAGCCCGTCGGATTCCATCAGCGTGTCCCAGAACCAGCCGGCGTCGTCCTCGCCGGCGGCGCCCGCGGTCATCGGGCCGGCGGCGGCGCTGAGGTCGAGGTCGCCGAGGCGGACGTGGGCGACCTCGACGCCCGCGTCCTCGGCGCCGCGCAGCGCGGCCTTCAGCAGCAGGTCGCTGCTGCCGTCGGCGGGGCCGCAGGAGAGGCCGATCAAGCGCATGGTCATGACGCGGCGCCCTCCGGGCGCAGGCCGCCGCCGCCGAAGCGGCCGTGGTCGGAGGAGAGGTCCATGATGGGGTAGACGTAGTCGCGCATCGCTGCCTCGTGGGCGGCGATCGCCTCCAGGAGATCCTGCTCGCCGCGCGCCGCGGCGGCGAGCCGGCCCGCCAGGATGCCCGCGTCGCGCAGCGCCATGTTGGCGCCCTGGCCGCGCGTCGGCATCATTGCGTGGATCGCGTCACCGAGCAGCGTCACGCGCGTCGTCGGCCACGCCGGCGTCGGGTCCAGGCGGCGGAACGGGAACCAGAAGAGCGTGTCGAGGTCGATCCGCTCGACCAGGCCGCGCAGCGAGGGATGCCAGTCGGCGACGACCGCGCGCATGCCCTCGTGGACCGCGCGCGGCGTCTCGGCGGTCCAGTCGGCCGGCGCGGGGATCGTGACGCCCGGCGCCACGCCGCCGCTGATCATCATGTAGGGGTCGACCGGGTCGACGTGGATGTCGGGCGCGAGCTGCGCGGCCGCCTCGGCGACCGGCTGGCGCGGGTCGTAGGCGCCGATGGCGAGCATCCCGCCGCGCTCGTCGCGGGCGATGACGAAGCCGTCGAGCAGGACGTCGGGCAGCTCGGCCAGGACCTCCGGCGTGAGCGGCGAGCGCGCGAAGAGGCCGAGGCCGCCGACGTCGGCCGGGATGATCTCGACGCCGGGCAGGAGCTGGCGGCGGATCGCGGAGCCGACGCCGTCGGCCGCGACGAGCACGTCGCCCTCGGCGGTCGTGCCGTCGGCGAGGTGAAGCCGGACGCCGTCCTCGGTGGCCTCGAAGCCGGTGGCCGCGGCACCGCCGTGGACCGCGTCGCCGAGGCGGCCGAGCAGGATCTGGCGCAGCACTCGGCGGTCGATCGCGGTGTGCGGGCGCGGGCCCTCGTTGGGCGGGCCGAGGTGGCCGGCGCTGCTCAGCTCGTTGCAGTCGCGGTCGAGGACGACCGCGCGCTGGTGCGGCGGCGTCTTGCGCGAGGTCTGGAGGTAGAGCTCGTAGAGGTCCTCGGGCAGGCAGGCGCGCAGGCCCTCGCCGCCGTCGGCGTTCATCGTCAGCCGGTAGCCGGCGCGATGGATGCCGTCGCCTTCGCGCTCGTAGACGGCGACGCTGACGCCGGCGCGGCGCAGGCCCTGGGCGAGGCAGAGGCCGCCGACGCCGCCGCCGGCGATCAAGACGTGCAACCTGCTCATGACGCCACCGCCGCGCGCTCGCTGATCATGGTCGATTCGATCCGGCCGACGCCGTCGACCTCCACGGCGACCACGTCCCCGGGAGCGAGCAGGACCGGTGGGTCGCGGCGTACGCCGACGCCGCCGGGCGTCCCGGTGAGGATCAGGTCGCCGGGCTCGAGCGTCGCGAACTGCGAGATCGTGCTGACGAGCGTCGCGACGTCGAAGATCATCAGGTCGGTCGTCGCCTCCTGCAAGATGGTGTCGTTGACGATCGTGCGGAGCGCGAGCGCCTGCGGGTCGCCGACCTCGTCCGCGGTGACGAGCGCGGGGCCGACGGGCGTGGACGCGTCCCACGCCTTGCCTTGCAGCCACTGGTGGGACTTGTGCTGGAAGTCGCGCATCGAGACGTCGTTGGCGACCGCGTAGCCGGCGACGGCGCGTAGCGCCTGTGCCGGCGCGGCGCGGCGCACGCGCTCGCCGACGATCACCACGAGCTCGCCCTCGTAATCGACCTTCGTGGACTCCGCGGGGACGGCGAGCGCGGCGAACGGCCCGGTCAGCGTCGAGGCGAACTTCGTGAAGAGCACCGGGTACTCGGGCTCGTCGCGCAGCGACTCGGCCACGTGCGCGCGGTAGTTCAACCCCACGCAGATGATCTTCCCCGGCCTCGGGACGACGGCGCGGAAGACGACGTCGGCCGTGGGCACGGCGCTCGCGTGATCCAGCGGCGGGTCGGCGAGCAGCGAGGACGGCGTCTCCAGACCCAGCTCCGCCACCCCGCGCAGCGGCACCGCGCGGTCGCCGTCGAGCAGGACCGCGTGCGGCGCGCCGTCGATCGTGACCGAGGCGAAGCGCATCAGACGAGCTCGACGTCGAGCTCGGCGGCCGCCTCCGCGAGGTCCGGGAAGCCCGGCGCCTGCGCGGGGAAGATGGAGTCCTCGGTCGGCGTGCCCGCGAGCGCGATCAGGCGCTCGAGGCCGCCCGGCGCGTTGGTGACGACCGCGCTGGCCGTCGCCGACTCGAAGGCGTAGGTGTGCGGGACGCTCGCCGGGATGCTGGCGACGTCGCCGCGCGTGAGCACCCGCTCCTCGCCGTCGAGCCAGACGCGCAGCTTGCCGTCGAGCACCTGGATCGTCTCGTGCGTGCGCGCGTGGACGTGCAGCGGCAGCGGCGGGCCGAACGAGCCCTGGACCATCGCCATCGACAACGTCCCGTCCGACTCGGCCGAGGTGACCAGGTCGGTGAAGAGCAGGCCGCCGAGCAGGTGGCGCGGGCCTGCGCCCGCGCGCAGGAAGTAGGGGACGGGCGCGCCGGGCAGCGCGTCGTCGGCGGCGTCGAGCGTCGGCTCGGCGTACGGCGCCTCCGGGAAGTACTTCATCTTGAACTGCTGCTCGGCCTGGCCGAACTTCGCGAACGGCGGCGGCGACGGGTCGTGCGCCGGGAAGGCGGGCCCGTCGTAGGGCGTGCCCGTGAGGTCGAAGAAGCGATCCCAGCCGCCGGGCGTGATCGGCCCGACGAACTCCGAGAACGTGGAGTGGAACTGGTAGGCGTGCAGCGTCCCGGCGGGGACGACGCCGACGTCGCCGGGCGAGAGCACGCGGCTCTCCTCGCCGGCCCAGAGCTGGACGCGGCCGCGCGTGCAGAGGAAGACCTCGAGCTCGACGTCGTGGTGATGCAGCGGGATCGGGCGGCCGGCCGGACCGCAGGCCGCCATGTAGGACAGGAGCCCGCCGGTCTCCTCCGCGCCGACCATCGTGCGCGCGACCTGGCCGAGCAGCAGGTGGGCGCGGCCGGTGCCGGCGGCCTGGACGTAGGGGACGGCGGCGCCGGGGAGCTGGGTGGACATGGAGGCACAGTAGCCGGATTCGTAGATGAAGTGCAAACAGCCATCTTGCATACACTCTCAGGATCTGTGTAGAGTGACCGCATGAAGCTCGTGACATTCGACGAGGGTCGCGTCGGCAGGGTCGACGGCGACCAGGTGATCGAGCTCGACGTGCCGGACATGCGCCGGTACTTCGAGCTGGGCGGGGCGGTGGAGCCGACCGGTCGCGAGCTGCCCCTCGCCGACGTGCGGCTGCGGGCGCCGATCGTCCCCAAGAAGTTCTTCCACACCGCCGGCAACTTCCGCGAGCACCACGAGGAGTCCGAGCGCGTCAACTGGTCGCATCCCGTGCTGCCGTGGATCGTGTTCTTCCAGAACGTCGACGCGATCATCGGCACCGAGGACCCGATCGTCTACCCCGAGGCGCTGACCAACGAGATGGACTACGAGCTGGAGCTCGCGGTCGTCATCGGCAAGTCAGGGTCCTTCTTCTCGCCCGAGGAGGCCGAGGAGTACATCGCGGGCTACCTGATCTTCAACGACATCACCGCGCGCGACATCCAGCGCGAGGAGATGAAGTCCGGCGTCTTCTGCCTGAGCAAGTCGATCGACACCTTCTGCCCGATCGGCCCGTGGATCGTCACGCCCGACGAGGTCGGCGACCCGCACGACCTCGCGATGCAGCTGCGCGTCAACGGCGAGCTGCGCCAGGAGTCCCACTCCAGCCGCATGTCCGTGACGATCCCGGAGATCCTGTCGCACTACTCGCCGATGGGCTACTCGCCCGGCGACATCGTCTCGACCGGCACGGTCGCCGGCGTCGCGGGCTTCAGCGAGGACGCCGCATCGCTCTACCTCCGCCCCGGCGACGTCGTCGAGGCCGAGATCCAGAACGTCGGCATCCTCCGCAACCCGATCATCGCCTGGTCCGAGCGCCACGGCGCGGGCGCGGCGACCGCCGCGCAAGAGGTCTGACCGGTCTCCCTACGCCGCCTTCGTCTTCCGCCGCGCCCCCGGCTTGCGCATCGGCGCCTCGACGTCGGTGTCGTGGCCGACCGTGGCGCTGACGTCCTTGAGGACCTGGCGGAGCTTGGAGGGCTCGTAGTCGGGGTCCATCAGCTCGAAGATGCCGAAGGCGGTGCGGGCGAGGTGGCGGGCGAGGCGGGCGGCGGCGAGGTCGCGGTCGCCGGCCTTGCAGGCGTCGAGGACGTCGCGGTGGTCGACGGTCGCCTGCTTGGACAGCGCGCGGCCGAAGTGCAGGCGGCGGTAGCGCTCGGCGTGCTCGAAGAGCTGGCTGAGCAGCGTGTCGAAGCGGTTGCCGGCGCGGGCGGTCAGCGCGCGGTGGAAGGCCTGGTGCGGGATGTACCAGCGGCCGTAGTCGTCGTCGGCGGCGTGGTGCGCCATCTCGGCCATGTAGCCCTCGAGCTGGCCGAGGTCCTCCGGCGTCATCAGCGGGACCGACAGGCGCAGCGCGGTGACCTCGAGCGAGATCCGGATCGACGCGAGCTCCTCGACGTCCTCCAGCGACAGCGGCGCGACGCGCACGCGGCGGTTGGGCTCGGACTCGATCAGGCCCTCGCTCTGGAGCATCCGCAGCGCCTCGCGCAGCGGCGTGCGGCTCACGCCGAGCTCGTCGGCCAGCGCCACCTGCGACATCGCCTCGCCCGGCGCGAGCGATCCGTCGAGGATCGCCTCCCGGATCATGCGATGCACGTGCTCGACGCTCTGGCGTGCGGGCGCGGCCTCAGCCATGCCGCTCGCCCCGTCGGTTCGTTGGATCCACACCAGGAGAGTACATCCAGCGGCAACCGGACCTGCATGCACTTGAGACAAGTGTAGGCTCGGCTCCATGTCGATGGGTCCGGTCGTGCACCTGGTGGAGGGCTCCGTGCGCGGCCGCGCCACCGCCCTCGGCAACGTCTTCCTGGGGATCCCGTACGCCCGCGAGGCGCGCTTCGAGCCGCCGCGCCCGATCGCCTGGACTGGCTACCGCGACGCGCTGGAGCCCGGCCCCGCGATGCCCCAGCCGCGCCGCCCGATGGCGACCTTCACCCACGGCGAGCCGCCGCCGATGGACGAGGGCTGCCTGGCCCTCAACGTCTGGACCCCGGAGCACCGCGACGGCCCGCTGCCCGTCCTCGTCTGGATCCACGGCGGCGGCTTCGCGATGGGGTGGAGCACCGCCTCGCTCTACGACGGCGCGCGCCTCGCGGCCGCCGGACCCATGGTCGTCGTCTCCATCAACTACCGGCTCGGGTCGCTCGGCTGGCTCGCGCACCCGGAGATCGGCGCGAACGCGGGCCGCCTCGACCAGCTCGCCGCGCTGCGCTGGGTCAAGGACAACATCTCGGGCTTCGGCGGGGATCCCGAGCGCGTGACGCTCGCCGGCCAGTCGGCGGGCGCGCTGAGCGTCATGGGGTTGTTGGTCGCGCCCGGCGCCGAGGCGCTCTTCGCGCGGGCGATCGTGCAGTCCCCGCCGATCTTCGACGCCGCGCACGACCCCGAGCTCGGCCGCGCGTGGGCGGAGGCGCTGAGCGCGGCGGCGGGCGGCGTGGGGGACTTCGACCGCGCGGCGCTCGAGCGGCTGCCGGCGGCGGAGGTCGTCGCGCTCGCGGAAGCCTTGCTCACCACACCGGCCTTCGCCGGCACCCGCGGCGGCGCGCTGCCGATGCTCGACCCCGCGACGCTCCCCGTCTCGCCGGCCGACGCGCCCGGCGCGATGCCCGACGTCCCCGTGCTCGCGGGCGCGAACGCCGACGAGGCCACGTTCTTCTTCCGCGCGGGCGGGCGCGCCGAGCCGCCGCCCGAGCGGCTCGCG
>JAOPZG010000607.1 GCA_025964215.1 Conexibacter sp. | reverse complement strand
CAGGGGCGGAGCGACGACCACGGCCGGCGCCGCCGGCACCGGATCCGGCACGACGACCACCGGCGGCGGCGCCGTCCCGCCCGTCGTGAAGCTCCAGCCATACGAGAACGGGATCCCCGCCCCGCCGCCGAACGGCGTGACCGTCGCGGTCACCGACGCCACGTACGTCGTCCCCGGCGTCAGCGCCGCGCGCGGGATGACCTCCATCCCGGTCGGCAGGTAGGGCTCCAGCCCGGGCGTCGTGTTGTCGGCGATGGCCACGGGAACCGCGGCGCCAGCCGGCCCCGTGAGCGTCGCGCCTGTCGCCTGCGCCGACGCGCCCGGGTTCAGCGCCGGCCCGTCGAACGACACGTACAAGTACGGCCCGGTGCGCGTGCCCGCCGGGATCCCGACCTGCTGGCCCGGCGTGTACGGACCCTCGTTCGCGACCTGCGAGACCGGCCAGTCGCGGGCGCCGTCGCCCGGGTAGGTGTAGGTGATCTGCTGCGCCGGCGCCGGCCGCGCCCGCGAGGCCAGCGTCGTCGCGCAGCCGTAGCCCTCGGTCTCGGCGGCGCCCATGCGGTCGAGCCGCGGCGCGAGCAGCTGGTGGAGGTGGATCGGCGCCTGCTCGAACGGGTTGACCGCCGCCGTCCACGGCCCGCTGCCCGCGTAGAGGACGGAGGTCTGCGCCGCCGTCCGACCGGCGTCGCTGTAGCCCGGCTTCGCCGGATCCTCGTCGTGGATCAGGACGTGGTTCACCGCGCCGTAGTGGTCGTGCGCCGCGCAGCCGGCCGACAGCGACGCGTCCTCGACGATCCCCGCCGGGATCCCGTTGGCAGCCCGCTGGGCGTTCAGGAACGACACGATCGCCGGCCCGCCGACGTCGGCGCCCGCGACACCGCCGGACACCGAGACGACCGCCGCGCCGCAGACGAGGACGACGAGCGAGAAGCGGCGCACGCCGCGCAGCCTACGGCCCCGCCGGCGACGGCGCCCGCACGAGCCCGTCCTTGCCCGCGGCCTTCGAGCCGCGCAGCGCCTTGTCGGCCCGCTCGAGCAGCTCGGCCGGGCTCTCCGGCTCGACCCACTCCGCGACGCCGCAGGACACCGTGATCCCCTCCTGCCCGCCGTCCGGCCGCGTGATGGCGATCTCGCGCAGGACCCGCAGCGCGCGGGCCGCCGCGATGTCGGCCCGTGGGCCGCGCACGTTCGGGAGGATCACGACGAACTCGTCGCCGCCGTAGCGCGCGACCTGGTCGAACGACCGGTACTCGGCCCGCAGCGCCTCCGCGACATGGCGCAGCAGCGTGTCGCCCGTCGGGTGCCCGTAGGTGTCGTTGACGCGCTTGAAGTCGTCGAGGTCCAGGATCGTCACCGCCAGCGGCGTCCCCTGGCGCCGCGCGCGGGCGATCTCCTCGGAGAGCCGCTCGCGCATCGCGCCGTGGTTGAGGCAGCCGGTCAGCGGGTCGATCGCCGCGGCCAGCCGCGCGTCGCGCAGCGCGATCGCCGACCCCGCGAGGTCCGAGAGCGCGCTCGCGGCGTGGAGGTCCTCCGCGTCCCACGCCCGCGGCTCGCGCGAGCCGAGCAGGACGACGGCGCGCACGGCGTCGCCCGCGTGCAGCGGCAGGACGGCGGCGCTCTGCAAGCCGTAGGCCTTGACCAGCTGCGGCGGCAGCGCGCCCGGGACGCTCGCGTCCGGGATCGTCACCGCCTGCCCCGCCTCGGCGACCCAGCGCAGCGCGTCGGGCACCTCGTCGCGGCGCAGGACGTACTCGGCCGAGCCCGCGCCGCGCAGGACGACGACCCCGTAGGCCGGATGGCCCGAGGAGATCGCGACCACGTGGGCCTGGTCGACCCCGAGGATCGTCACCAGCTCCTCGCCCAGGGCGCGCTGCACGGCGGGCAGGCCCGCATCGCGCTGGGCGAGACGGGCGAGCCTCTCCACGCTCTGCAGGAGCCGCTGCATCCAGGTTCTGTTCGCTCTCATGCGGTCCGACGCTGATCTACAGGTCATCCGTGCCTGGGCGCGGACCGGTGAAGGCGAAGAGTCTAGAAGTAGAGCTCGGCGGGGGAAGGGGAGGTTCCGACCCTTCTGGGTAGGTTCAGGCCCGGATGCGCGCGAGGTTCAGCGCGAACAGCCCGTCTTCATCGGTGAGGCTGTCCACGAGCTCCATGCCGGCGGCGGCCAGGTCGCCCCGGATCCGCTCCGGCGTGAACTTCGCGCTGATCTCCGTGCGCAGCTCCTCGCCGGCCGCGAAGGTCAGCCGCAGGCCCAGCTTCCCGACCAGGACCCGCTGCGGGCGCTGGGCGCGCAGGCGCATCTCGATCCACTCGCGGTCGCGGTCGAAGAACGCGACGTGGTCGAAGGACTCGGGCACGAAGTTCGCGTCGAGCTCGCGGTTGACGACGGTCAGGACGTTGCGGTTGAACGCCGCGGTGACGCCGGCGGAGTCGTCGTAGGCCGCCTCGATGATCTTGGGGTCCTTGACGAGGTCGGTGCCGAAGAGCAGGAAGTCGTCGGGGCCGATGAGCTGCGCGAGCGAGCGCAGGTAGCGGCGGCGGCTGCCGGGCGTGAAGTTGCCGATCGTGCCGCCGAGGAACGCGACGATGCGCGGCTTGCCCGCGATGGGTGGCGGGACGTGCTCGAGGTGGCGCTCGAAGTCCCCGACGATCCCGTGGACGTGGAGCCCGTCGAACTCCTCGACCAGCCGCCGCGCGCTGGCGCGCACCATCGACTCGGTGACGTCGATCGGCACGTAGCGCTCGAGCGTCCCGGCCTCGTGCATCGCGGCCAGCAGCAGCCGCGTCTTGGCCGCGGTGCCGGAGCCGAGCTCGACGAGCTCGGCCGCGCCGGTCAGCGCGACGATCTCCGCCGAGCGGTCGGTCAGGATCGCCCGCTCGCAGCGCGTCGGGTAGTACTCCGGCAGATCGCAGATCTGATCGAAGAGCTCCGCTCCGTGGGCGTCGTAGAAGTGCTTGGGCGGGAGCTCCTTGAACGGGCGCGTGAGCCCGTCCAGGACGTCGTCGGCCAGCGTCTTGTGGTCGCCGCCGCCGAGGAACGACTCGACGACGACCCGCTCCGCGGCCGTGCAGGTGGCAGTGGTGGTCGAGTGCATCATGTTGGATCTCCCGGGTCGCGGGCCAGCCGCACGCCGGCGAAGATCTGCCGGCGCTCGGGGAGGTCCCAGTTGCGGAACGTGGGGGTCGCGACGCGGGGATGCGTCGCCCAGGACCCGCCGCGCAAGACGTGGTACTGCTCGCCGAAGAAGACCTCGGAGTACTCCCGGTAGGGGTACGCCGCGAAGCCGGGGTAGCCGCCGAAGGTCGAGGCGGTCCACTCCCACACGAGCCCGACGCCGTCGAGGCGCTCGGAGGCCTTCTCCCATTCGGCTTCGGTGGGGAGCCGTGCTCCGCACCACCGCGCCAAGGCCTCTGCCTCGAAGTACGAGACGTGGCAGGCCGGGGCGTCTGCATCGCCGGCCGCCACGGATGCGTGGTGCGTGATGTCGTACTCCTCCTTCCACGCCCAGCCCTCCGACGACCACCACTCGCGCCGCACGTAGCCGCCGCCCTCGACGAAGCGCAGCCACGTGGCGTTGGTGACGGGCCGGCGGGCGATGGCGAAGCCCGCGACGTCGACCGCGTGGCGCGGGCGCTCGTTGTCGTAGGCGAAGCCGTCGTCCTCGGCGCCCAGCGCGTACGCGCCGGCGGGGACGCGCAGCCACTCCTCAGCGCCGCTGAGCGCGGGCAGCCGCGGCTCGCCGGGCGGGAGCAGGCCGGCGATCGCCATCGCCTGGCGCATCGTCTCGGTGTGCTGGAGCTCGTGCTGGAGCACCATCTCGTGCAGGACGGGGTCGGCGCCCGTGATCTCCAGGGCGGCGAGCGTGCGGGCCCGGACCTCGACGAGGTAGGCGACGGCGTCGTCGTGGCCGAGGATCTCGAGGTCGCCGCGGACGGCGCGCGGGGTCTCGAAGGCGTCGTAGAGCTCGGCGAGGTCGGGGCGCAGCAGCGCCATGCCGGCGTGCCGGTGGGCGAGCCAGAGGTCCTCGTAGGCCGCGATGTGGCCGAGGTCCCAGACGAGCGGGCTCATGATCGGGACGATCTGGCGCTCGAGGTCCTCGGTGGCGAGGTGGGAGACCAGATCCAGCGTGCGCTGGCGCACGACGGCGAGGTCTTCGACCAAGGTGGCGGTGTGGGTGACCGTCATGGCTGGGGTCCGTCTTGCCCGACCCGCGAGACGTTACAACGTCGGATCGCGGACCCCGCCGGTATGCGGCGCGCACCCGCTCAGATGGGTAGGACTCGGGCATGAGCACGCCCGAGACGCCCGACCTCCGCTTCGGCATCCACGCCGGCCAGCAGCACGCGACCTTCGACGAGTACCTCGCGATCTGGCAGCTCGCCGAGGAGGTGGGGCTCGACTGGGCCTCGGTCTTCGACCACTTCCTGCCGATCCAGTCCGACCCGACCGGCCCGTGCTTCGAGGGCTTCACGCTGCTCGCGGCGATGGCCGCGCACACCGAGCGGCTGCGCTGCGGCGTGATCGTCACGGGCGTGACGTACCGCAACCCGGCGGTGCTCGCGAACATGGCCGCGACGATCGACCACGTCTCGCACGGCCGGATGGAGCTCGGCCTCGGCGCGGCCTGGTACGAGGACGAGCACGAGCAGTACGGCGTGCCGTTCCCGCGGATCGGGATCCGCATGGACATGCTCGACGAGGCGTGCCGGATCGTCCGGGCGCTGTGGACCGAGACGCGGGCGACGGTGGTCGGCGAGCACTTCGCGGTCCGCGACGCGCTCTGCGAGCCCAAGCCGCTGCAGGACCGCCTGCCGCTGTGGATCGGCGGCTCCGGTGAGAAGCGCACACTGCGCATCGTCGCCGAGCACGCGGACGGCTGGAACACGTTCCACGGCGACGTCGCCGAGTACCAGCACAAGCTCGACGTGCTCGCGCGCCACTGCGCGGACGTCGGGCGCGACCCGGCGGAGATCCGCAAGCAGATCGTCGCCCGGGCGATCCTGCGCGACACGGAGGCCGAGGCGCAGGAGGCGGCGCGCGAGCTCGGCGCCCCGACCGAGGGCATGATCATCGGGACGGCCGAGCAGTGCGTGGCGCGGCTGGAGGACCACCGGCGCCTGGGCGTCCAGGACTTCCTGGTGCTGGCGCGGCCGCCGATGGACCGGCGGACGATCGAGCTGCTGGCCGCTGAGGTCGCGCCGGCGATGCGCGCGGCGGCGTCGGGCTCCTGAGCGCGGAGCCCGCCGCGCGTCGGCAGCGGGTGGCTAGCCCACCGGGTTCTGCTGCTCGTCGCGGATCACGTGCATGACCGCGTTGATGAGCGCCAGGTGGGTGAAGGCCTGCGGGAAGTTGCCGAGGTGGCGGCCGGTCGAGGCCTCGAGCTCCTCGGCGTAGAGGTCGAGCGAGGAGGCGAGCGAGAGCAGGCGCTCGCAGAGCTGATGGCCTTGCTTGCGCTCGCCGATCTCGATCAGGGCGCTGACCAGCCAGAAGGAGCAGATCAGGAACGTGCCCTCCTCGCCGCTCAGGCCGTCGTCGGTCTCGTCGGTGCGGTACCGGAGGACGAGGCCGTTCTCGGTCAGCTCCTCGGCGATCGCGAGCACGGTGTCGCGCACGCGCGGGTCGTCGTGGGGCAGGAAGCGGACGAGCGGGAGCAGTAGCAGCGACGCGTCGAGGTTCTTGGACCCGTAGAACTGCGTGAAGCGCCCGTGCTCGTCGACGCCGCGCTCCATGATCTCGGCGTGGATCTCGTTGGCGACCAGGCGCCAGCGGTCGGCGATGTCGTTCTTGCCGCGGCGGGCGGCGAGGCGCGCGCCGCGGTCGAGCGCGACCCAGCACATCAACTTGCTCGAGACGTAGTGCTGGGGGTCGCCGCGCGACTCCCAGATCCCCTGGTCGGGCAGCCGCCAGGACGCGATCGCCTGCTCGACCTGGTCGTGGATGACCGGCCACAGGCGCGCGCTGTTGTGGCCGTACTCCTTGGCGTGCAGCCAGAAGGAGTCGAGCACCGCGCCGAAGACGTCGTTCTGGCGCTGACGGTACGCGTCGTTGCCGATCCGGACCGGCTGCGCGCCCTCGTAGCCCGTGAGGTGGTCGAGCGTCTGCTCCTCGAGGACCCGCTCGCCGCCGATCCCGTACATGATCTGGAGCGCGCCGTCCTCGTTGCGGCCGAGGTCGGCGACGAACTGGATGAAGTCGTCGGCCTCCCAGTTCAGCCCGAGCGAGTGAAGGCCGCTGAGCGTGAAGGTCGCGTCGCGCATCCAGGTGAAGCGGTAGTCCCAGTTGCGCTCGCCGCCCGGGGTCTCCGGCAGCGAGGTCGTGGGCGCGGCGACGAGCGCGCCGGTCGGCGCGTAGGTCAACCCCTTCAACGTGAGCGCGCTGCGCTCGAGGTGGTTGCGCCAGCGGTGGTCGGGGAAGTCGGCGTCGGCCAGCCAGCCGCGCCAGTACTCGCTCGTCGAGGTCATCGCCGCGGTGGCGTCCTCAGCGGTCCGCGGCCCGTCGAGCAGGCGCGACCACGAGAGCGCGCAGAAGCGCGTCTCGCCCTTCTCGATTCGGTGGCGCGCCCGTGCGAGGCCGCCCTCGATGCCGAGGTTCAGGTCGCTCATCAGCCGCAGGGTCCGGCTGCCGTCGGTCGCGTCGAAGGCGTAGGAGTCGTTCGGGACAGTCGACCACGTGGCGGGCACGCGGCCGTAGTCGAACATCGGCTCGCAGAGCATCTCGATCTGCGCGTTGCCGTGGATGCAGGTGATCGTGCGGACCAGGACGTGGTGCGCCTCGTAGTCGGTCGGCGGGCGCGTGTGCGCGGTCGTCGAGCCCTGCGTGCGCTCGCGCCACGGGCCGATGACCAGCGCGTCGCGGACGACGACCCAGCCGGTCGGGGTCATCCACGTCGTCTCGAGGATCATCGTGCCGGGCTCGTAGCGGCGTCCGGCCGGGACGCCCATCGCGCTCGGCCC
>JAOPZG010000578.1 GCA_025964215.1 Conexibacter sp. | reverse complement strand
CGCATCAGCAGCGCGGCGGCAGCCGCGGCGACCAGGGCGACGCCGCTGAGCGTCAGGAACGCGGCCTCGAGGCCTCCGGCGCCGATCAGCCGCGGGAGCGCGACCGCGCCGACCGCGCCGCCGAGCGGCAGCGCCATCTGCCGGATCCCGAGCGCCATCCCGCGCTGGTCGCGGCCGAACCAGCCCATGACCGCGCGGCCGCTCGCGCCGGTGGCGCTGGCGCCCATCCCGCCGGCCACGAACATCCCGGCCAGCAGCGCGGCGTAGGACGACGAGAACCCCGTGACGCCGATGACGACCGCGAACGCGGTCAGCCCGCCGGCCATGACCGGCCGCTCGCCGACGCGATCGGTGAGCATCCCCCACGGGAGCAGCGTGATGCAGACGCCGGCGGCAACCGCGGAGAAGACGAGGCCGACCTGCGTGAGCGAGAGGCCGAACTCGTCGCGCAGCGCGGGGCCGAGCGCGGGCAGCCCCATGCGCAGCATCGAGAACGCGCCGGCGCCGAGCGCGCCGGTGAAGAGCACGACCCACTTGTAGCGCTCGCCGCTCAGCCGGCGCATCTCAGGCACCGGCCTTCTGGCGCTGGCGGTGGCGACGGGCCTTGGCCTCGTTGCCGCACGTGCGCATCGAGCACCAGCGGCGGCGGCCGGCCGGCGAGCGGTCGAAGAAGCGCCCGCTGCACGTCTCGCTCGCGCAGATCCGGATCCGCCCGCGCTGGTCGTCGGTGCCGAGCATCGTCGCGGCGTCGAGGGCGATCATGCCGAGCGCGCGGCGCGGGGAGTCCGCGGCGGCGCGCGCGGTGAGCTGCGCCAGGCCCGCCTCGTCGCGCACGAGCTGCGGGCGCTCGCCGGCGAAGACGAGCCAGTCGTCGATCAAGGTGATGGCCTCGCCGGAGGCGGGCGCGCCGGCGATCGAGGCCACCAACAACGCGTCGATCGCCTCGCGCAGCTCGACGGCCTGGACGAGGACCTTGCGGGAGACCGCCGCGGGATGGTCCATGACGCCGGCCTGGACGAGCCAGGTCGCGAGGTCCTCGGGCGTCACGAGCGTCTCGACGCCGCGGCGCCAGCGCTCGCGGTGGGTGTTGACGAAGTCCACCGCCGGACGACCGCCGGACCAGTACCACCACGGCTCGCCGGTGGCGAGGGGGAGCGGCAGGTCGTCGGGGAGGTCACGATCGGGGATAACCCCATGGTAGCGCGTCATGTGGTTACGGTCCGGCGCGCCGCGCCGCCACCGCGTTAGGGTCGGCCCATGTCCACCGCCGCCGGCGCCGATCTCCTCTTCCGCCCCGTCCACGAGCTCGCCGCGCTCGTGCGCTCGGGCCAGCTCTCCGCGCGCGAGCTCGTGCAGGCCTCGCTGGACCGCATCGCGGAGCTCAACCCCACGCTCAACGCGTTCGTCGACGTCTTCGCCGACGAGGCGCTGGCCGAGGCCGACAAAATCGGCCCCGACGACCCGCGGCCGTTCGCCGGCGTCCCGATCGCCATCAAGAACAACCGCGCGGTCAGCGGCAAGCGGCTGACGTTCGCCGCGAACTTCGTCGGCGACTTCCTCGCGCCCTACGACCACAACGTGGTCGCGCGCCTGAAGGCCGCGGGCTTCATCATCGTCGGCACGACGACGCTGCCGGAGTGGGGCATCCTGCCCACGACCGAGACGGCGCGCTTCGGCGCGACGCGCAACCCGTGGGACCAGTCGCGCACGCCCGGCGGCTCCTCGGGCGGGTCGGCCGCGGCGCTCGCCTCGGGCATGGTCCCGATCGCCCACGCCAACGACGGCGGCGGCTCGACGCGGATCCCGGCGGCCTGCTGCGGCCTCGTGGGCCTCAAGCCGCAGCGGGGCCGGATCTCGGTCGCGCCGGAGGCCGGCGGGCTGTTCCTGGTCCAGGACGGCGTGCTGACGCGCAGCGTGCGCGAGACGGCCGAGGTGCTCGACGTGCTGGCCGGCGTGGAGCTCGGCGACATGACGTGGGCGCCGCCGCCGAGCGAGCCGTTCGCGACCTCCGCGGGTCGCAAGCCCGGCCGCCTGCGGATCGCGATGTCGACGCTCTCCCCCGTCCCCGACGCGCCGGTCGACCCGGTCGCCATCCAGGCCGTGCAGGACGCCGCGGCGCTGCTCGAGTCGCTCGGGCACGAGGTCGTCGAGGCCGACCCGCCGTGGCAGCAGGCCGAGCTCTCGGCGGTCTTCACGGCATCCTTCGGCCCGGCGGTCTCGACGCAGATCAAGCTCGCGGAGATGATCGCCGGCCGCGAGGCGAGAGCCGAGGACATGGAGCCGCTGAGCTGGGCGCTCTTCTCGCTGTGCAAGTCCATCAACTCGGTCGACGCGCTGCTCGCGGAGCTCCAGCTGCACGGCGTCGGCCGCGCGCTGATCCAGTGGGTCGCGCAGTACGACGCGCTGCTGACGCCCGCGCTCGCCGAGGCGCCGGTGACGCTCGGCACGCTCGACCCGCTGAACGCCGCGGACCCGATGGGCGCCTTCACCCGCTCGGCCGCCTTCACGCCGTTCACGCCGCCGTGCAACATCAGCGGCCAGCCGGCGATCTCGCTGCCGCTCTTCCAGCGCGAGGACGGCCTGCCGCTCGCCGTGCAGCTGATCGGCCAGCCGGCCGGCGAGGGGGCGCTGCTCGCGCTCTCCGCGCAGCTCGAGGAGGCGCACGGCTGGTCGGAGCGCCGCCCCGACCTGTAGGTCTTCGAGGCGCTAGCCGTCCTGGTCCTGCGCGTCCGGGCCGCTGACCGGCTCGCACTGCGGGTCCGGCTGGCCCGGGCCCGTGCCGGTGCGGCAGTCGGGATCCTGGTCGGCGGTCGTGCCGCCGGAGCCGGTGGTCTTGGTCGTCGCGGTCGAGGTGGTCGACGTCGTCGTCGTGCTCCCGTCGGGCGCCGCGTGGCCGCCGTTGTCCGGGGGCGTCGTCGAGGCCGAGCCGCCGGGGACCGTCGAGGAGGTCGTCTGCGTCGTGCTGCCGTCGGGCGCGACCGTCGTCGTCTGGACCACGCCGCTGGGCGTCGTGGAGGTCGTCGTCTCCGCGGTCGTGACGACGTCGGTGCTCGCCGGCTCGGTGACCGCGCCCGTGGGCGTCGTCACCTTCACGCTGCTGGGCACCGTGTCGTCGCTGACGGAGCTGGAGCCGCCACCGCAACCGGCGGCCAGCCCGCCGCCGGCGCCGAGCGCCAGGACCGCGAGCAGGCCCGCGAGGCGCGCCTTGGAAGAGCTGGGGAGATGCGACATCACCCCTACGGTTAGCAGCTAGAGGTTCAAAACCCTGCTCATGGGGGCCGGATCCACACCGAGCGCCAACGCGTCGGCGGTCCCGTTCGCGCTCACCATCGAGACCTCCATCAGCTCCGCCTCGTCCCACGTCGCGGGCGCCTTGGACTTCAGGATCGCCTCGGTCGCGCGCAGCGCGCGGGAGACGATCGGCGTCGGGACGTGGACCAGGCGCCGCGGCCGGCCCGCCGCGCGCAGCAGCAGCGTGGTGATCTGGGTGTAGTCGAGGATCTCGGGTCCGGCGAGCTCGTAGCGCTCCCGCGGCGCGGGCTCGTCGAGCAGCGCGATCACGGCGCGGGCGACGTCCTCGGCCCAGATCGGCTCGTAGCGCGCGTTCCCGGAGCCGCTGACCGGGACGATCGGCGCGAGCGCCAGCCGGCTCAGCAGCGTCATGAAGACGTCGCCGGGCGCGTAGACGATCGAGGGCGCGACGACGACGCGCTCGAGGTCGCTCGCCAGCACGGCCTGCTCGGCCAGCGCTTTGGCCCGCAGGAAGCGCGTGCGGTCGTGCGCGCTGGCCGAGAGCGCGCTGAAGAAGACGAAGCGCCGCACGCCCGCGGCCTCGGCCGCCTGGACCATGCGCCACGTCGCGATCCCGTTGAGCTCCTCGATCGAGCCGCGCGGCTGGTCGCGGATCGCGGCCGCGAGGTGCACGACGGTGGAGACGCCGCGCAGCGCGTTGCGGAAGGAGGGCGGGTCGGCGAGGTCGCCGAGCGCGATCTGCACGCGGACGCGCTCCGGGCCGAGGCGGCGCGGATCGCGGACGAGGCAGCGCACGGGGACGTGCGCGGCCGTGAGGCGGCGCAGGACCGCGGAGCCGACGAGACCGGTGGCGCCGGTGAGCAGCAGCATGCGGCTCGGAGACTACGGACCGGTCCGCGCGAGGGGCGCCGGAGGCACCCTGGACCACCCCGAGGCCGGGCTTTGGCAGAATGCCGCGTCCACCCCCCGTCGAACCCGCACGAGGACCCCTCTTTATGGCCTACGTCATCACCGAGCCCTGCATCGGCACCAAGGACAACTCCTGCGTCGAGGTCTGCCCGGTCGACTGCATCCACCCGACGCCGGACGAGCCTGACTACGACTCGGTCGAGATGCTTTACATCGATCCCGAGGAGTGCATCGACTGCGATGCCTGCGTCGAGGCCTGCCCGGTCGACGCCTGCTTCGCCGAGGACCAGGTCCCGGAGGAGTGGAACAAGTTCGTGCAGATCAACGCCGACTACTTCAAGAAGGCGTCCTAGACGCCCCGCGACTAGCCCGCCATCGGCAGGCTGAGGCCCGACGGCTTGGCCGCCGGGATGACGTCGATGGTGGGCACCGGCGCCGCGGTCAGGACCGGCAGCTCCACGGGCATCAGGGCCTGCAGGCCCCGCGCGGCCTGGCGGATCGCCTGGGCGGCCGGGTCGTCCGGGTCGGTGCCGACCAGCGGCGAGCCGGCGTCGGCCTGCGCGCGCAGCGGCATCGTCAGCGGGACCTTGCCGAGCAGCGGCACGTCGAGCTCGTCGGCCAGCTCCTGGCCGCCGTTCTCGCCGAAGATCGGGAAGCGCTGGCCGTCCGGGGTCGTGAAGCCGGACATGTTCTCGACGACGCCGCAGACCTCGAGCGAGACCTTGTGGGCCATCTCGGCGGCGCGGCGCGCGACCTTCTGCGCGGTCGGCTGCGGCGTGGTGACGAGCAGGAACTTCGCGTCGGGCAGCAGCTGCGCGAGCGTCATCGAGACGTCGCCGGTGCCCGGCGGCAGGTCGACGAGCAGGAAGTCGAGTTCGCCCCAGTCGACGTCCTCGAGGAACTGCGTGAGCGCCTTGTGGAGCATCGGGCCGCGCCAGACGACCGCGCTGTCCTCCTGCACGAAGAAGCCGATCGACATGATCTTCACGCCGTGGGACTCCAGCGGCAGGATCTTGCGCTCGGGCGAGACCGGCGGGCGGTCGCCGCCGAGGCCGAACATGCGCGGGATCGAGTAGCCCCAGACGTCGGCGTCGAGGATGCCGACCTTCTTGCCGTCGGCGGCGAGCGCGGCGGCGAGGTTCGAGGTCAGCGTGGACTTGCCGACGCCGCCCTTGCCGGAGCCGACGCAGATGACGTTCTGGACCTGCGCGAGCGCGCCGGTGGGCAGCGAGCCGCCGCGGCCGAGCTTCTTCTGCAGCGCGCCCTTCTCGGTGTCGGAGAGGACGTCGAAGGCGACGGAGACCTTCGTCGCGCCGGCCTCCTGGGCGGCCTTGGCGACGGCGGTCTGGAAGTGGTTGCGGATCGGGCAGCCGGCGGTCGTCAGCGAGATCGTGATCGCGACGGCGCCGTCGTCGGCGATGTCGATCGAGCGGACCATCCCGAGCTCGACGATGTTCTCGCGCAGCTCGGGATCGATGACGGCGGTCAGCGACTGCATGATCGCGTCGCGGGAGGGGAGGGCCATGCGCACCATTGTCGCAAAAGCGATCGCGCCCCCAACGCGCGACGGGCCGCGCAGTGCGCGGCCCGTCGGCGGGGGAGGAGGTGGAGAGCCCTGCGGGCGTCGCGCTAGGCGACGGAGGCGATGCGCTCCTGGACCGTCGTGGCGGCCTTCTGGCCGGCGGTGAGGCCGGTCTGCACGAGGTTCTCGACGCGGGCGGTGACGAGGTCGGCCTGCAGCGTGAGCGGCTTGACCTGCTTCGTGACGTCCGTGCGCAGCGACTTGACCTGCTTCGTGACGTCGGTGCGGGTCTTCTTGGCCTCGCGCTCGAAGCGCTTGACCTCGGTGGAGCCACGGCGCTCGAAGCGCTTGAGCTCGGCCTCGAGGCGGCGACGGCGGACCTGCAGCTCCTTCTCGACCTTGTCGCGCGAGCTCAGCGAGGTGCGCAGCGAGTCGACGGCCTCGGTGACGGCGTCACGGGCGGCCAGCGCGGCGCCGACCTGCACGAGCGCGGCGCGCTCGGCGTACTCCTGCACGCGATCGGCGCGCGTCTTGGCGTTCTCGGCGCGCGTCTCAGCGGCCTTCTTCGCGGCGGCGGCGCGCGTGTCGGCGGCCTTCTTGGCGTTGGCGGCGCGCGTCTCAGCAGCCTTCTTGGCGGCCGTCGAGGCGGACTTGCGCGCGGTCGCGGCCGAGTTGGCCTCGCGCGTCTGGACGCCCTTCTTGGCGGAGGTCGAGCGCTTCGTGGCGTTCGTCTTGCGGGCGGTGGTGGCGTTCGTGGCCATGTGTCGGCTCCTCGGTCTAAGGAAGTTAGATCTAAGTCGTTGTTCGCCTTCAGCGTACCAGCGAACATGTGTTTGTAAACCCGACCGTCGGCGCGGTTACAGTCGAACACCGGTTCGGGACGGATTCGGCCCTGCCGCTCGGAGGTGCGACGCGCTACGCCGCGGCCGGGCGCGTCCGCGCCAGCCACGTACCGGGCGCGGCCAGCTCGGCCGACGTCGGCGCCAGCTCGGGCGCCGACCAGGCGTCGCGGAGCCCCGCCTCGCCGCGGGCGGCGACGATCGCGTCGCAGAAGACGCGGCCCTGGGCGTACTGCTTCAGCTTGAGGTCGAAGCCGAGCAGGCGATCGAGGATCCGCAGCAGTGGCGCACGGTCCTCGCGGCGGCGCTCCATCGCGGCGCGGAGGCCGTCGACGTCGCGCAGCACCTCGCCGCCCGCGCGGTCCATCGCCCATTCCGCATGGCCCTCGACCAGGCCCATCGTCCCCTGCACGCGATCGAGCAGCGCCTTGCGCTCGGCGCCCATCACGACGCCGACGAGCCCGCCCTCGCGGACCGACTCGACCAGCTCCTTCAGGTCGTCCACGCCGAGCTTGAGCAGCGCGCGCGGGTCGACCTTCATGTCCATGACGCCGAGCAGCTCCTTCAGCGCGCCGCCCAGCCGCGGACGCAGCCAGTCGACGGCGCCGAACTGGACCGCGTGCGTGACCTCGTGCAGCGTCACCCAGGTGACGAGCTCCTCCCGGTCGGCGTCCAGCTCGCGCGCCGCGCGGTCGAGGTTGGGCCCGACGAGCAGCAGCCGCGAGGGCGCGTCCGGATCCGTGAGGTCCAGCTCGTACTGGCCGAGCACGCGGCGGGAGAACATCCCGAGCAGCGCGCCGATCTCGGCGGCGACGACCGCGCCGCCGGCGTTCTGGAGCGCGCCGAGCGGGCCGGATGCGGGCTCGGAGCCCCCGGCCGCGGCCTCGAGCACCGGCCCGAGCGTCGAGCGCATCGTCGTGAGGTTCGCGTCGATCCAAGCGCCGCGGTCGACCCACTCGGCCGGCGGCAGCTCGCCGGCCGGCACGAGGCCGGTCGCGGCGACGATCTGGTCACGGGCGGCCGCGGCGGTCTCGGCCAGCCCGGCAGGCGGCAGCGACGGCGGCGAGTCCCCGCCGGCGCTCCGGGCGATCCGGGCGGCGAGCTCCCAATCAACCTGCATCGGTGCTCAGACCGCCGGCAGCGCGAGCAGCGCCTGGAGCGAGTCGGGCGAGCGCGCGGCCACAACGGGGAAGCGCGGGACGAGGTCCAGCGGCGCGGCGAGCGGCCCGCCGGGCGCTCCGGCGAAGGCGACCTGGCCGCCGGACTCGCGG
>JAOPZG010000561.1 GCA_025964215.1 Conexibacter sp. | reverse complement strand
CGCTCGCCGGCCAGGTGCCCTCGGAGGAGCTCTTCTCGCACGTCGGCGGCGTCGCCGCGGCGAGCTGCTCGCCGATCACCGACCAGCGCGGGTCGGCGGAGTACAAGCGTCACGTGGTCGGGGTCCTCACCGAGCGCGCGCTGCGGCGCGCGACGGCGCGGGCCCGTCAACAGGAGGAAGGGGTCTAGATGGTCTCGACACTGGTGTTGGGGGCCTCGACGGGCTGGACCGTCGGGCTCGTGCTGGGCGTCGTGGTGGTCGCGGTCGCTGCCGCGATCGTCATCGCGATCGTCGTGCTCGCGCGGCGCATCGCCGCGCAGGCGCGGACCGCCGTCGAGGGCCTGGAGGTCGTGCGCGCGCAGACCGCCGAACTCGGCGGCGTGGCGCAGATCAACGACTCCGGCGTGCGGATCCTGCACTCGGCGCGCGCGCTGCGCAAGGTGGCGGTCGGCCGATGAGCGCCAACGACGCCTGGACGCTCGCGCTGGTGATCGGCCTCGTGGCCGCGCTCGCCGTCGCGGCGCTGCTCTTCGTGCTCGTCCGCGCCGTGGACGACATCGAGTCCTCCGCGGGCTCGCTCCTGGAGGTGGCCGGCGGGATCGGCGCCAACACCACCAACATCCCGCAGCTCGTCGCGACCGCGCCGGTGCTGGCCCTGATCGTCGAGGAGGCCGTGGTGCAGGACGGGTACATGAACGCCTTGACCGACGGCTACGGCGGCGCGGGCGCGGGCGCGGGGGCGGCGGCATGAGCACCACGCACCTGCTGATCCTGCTGAGCGTCCTGCTCGCGGTCGTGGTCGTCGCGGTGCTCGCCACCGCGCTGATCCTCGTCCGGCGCGGCCTGCACTCGGTCGGCAACCAGCTCGCCGTCCTCGACGGCGCGCTCACCGGGGTCGAGGCCGAGCACCTCGCGCCGCTCGAGCCCGCCGTCACGGCGATCAACGCGCAGTTCGACATCATCCTGGGCGCCCTGCCCGGGATCGGCGCCAAGGCCGCGGTCGTGGCCGAGCGGAGGCCCGCATGACCCTGTACTGGATCGGCTCGCTCGTGCTCTTGCTGGTGGTCTTCCCGATCGTGGTGTACCTGCTCAACGGCGTGCTGGTCGAGGCCCGGTCGATCGTGCCCACGGTCCGGCACATCGCGCACGTCGCCCGCGCCGGCTCGGCCGACCTCGACGCCGCGCCGCTGCTGCTCACCACGCAGGACCAGGCCATCAGGACGATCGAGAACGTCGCCGCGTACGGCGGCTCGCTCGACGTCATCCTCGACGACGCGCGCCAGGGAAGCTGACATGCCCGCACCCGGAGTCATCCTGCTCGTCGCGGTCGTGCTGATCGTGCTCGCGCTCGTCTACCACCTCGTGATGACGATCGTCGCCCTGCGCCAGATCGTCGCCGCGCTCGACGAGACGATCGCCGCCGTCGGCGAGATCATCGCCAAGAGCGGCCCCGTCAACGACGTCGTCCTGACCATCAACGCCCACCTCGGCGCCGGCGTCTCGGCGCTCGAGGGCCTGCTCGTCAAGAAGGCCGGGATGCGCGACGCGCTCGGCCTGGTCGAGGGCGTCTACCCCGGCGCGTCGGCCGCCGGCTTCCGGGACTTCCCGGACAGCACGACGACCAAGGCACCGCGGATCTCCGAGGTCTACACGCGCGGCGTCCTGACGCTCGCGCGCCTGGGCCGCGAGGCGCCGATCGCGGCCGCGAGCCCCGACGGCCCGGCGGTCCGCAACGCGACCCGCTCGGCGAAGTCGGCGATGGACCTCTACCCCGACGTCCGCCACACGCGGCCCGAGAAGCTGCCGCGCTCGCCGGTCATCGGCACCGACTCGCCCGTGCAGTACCCCGAAGGAGTCCTCTGATGCAGACCCCCGCGCCGTTCGAGTACGAGCGCGCCACGAGCGTCGAGGGCGCGATCGCGTCGCTCGAGCGCCTCGGCTCCGACGCCCGCATCATCGCCGGCGGCCACTCGCTGCTGCCGATGATGAAGCTGCGCCTGGCCAACCCCGAGCACCTGATCGACATCAACGACCTGCACGAGCTCTCCTACATCCGCGACGAGGGCGAGGAGATCGCGATCGGCGCGCTGACCCGGCACGTGGAGCTGCTCGACTCGGCGCTGCTGGCCGAGTGGTTCCCGGTCTTCCGCGAGGCCGAGCAGGTGATCGCCGACCCGGTCGTGCGCAACCGCGGCACGATGGGCGGCTCGCTCTGCCAGGCCGATGCCGCGGAGGACCTCTCAGCGGTCGCCGCGGCGGTCAAGGCGAAGGTCGTCATCCGCTCCACGAGCGGCGCGCGCACGATCAGCATGGGCGAGTTCCACGTCGGCCCGTACATGACCGCGGTGGGCGAGGGCGAGCTGGTCACCGAGGTCCGGATCCCCAAGCGCCCGGGCGGCGGCAGCGCCCACGAGAAGGTCGAGCGCCGCGCCGGCGACTTCGCGATCGCCGCCGTCTCGGCCGCGGTCTGGATCGACGGCGGGACGATCGCCGACGCCGGCATCGGCCTCAGCGCCGTCGGCCCGATCACGATCGAGCTGACCCGCGCCGAGGAGCTGCTGCGCGGCCGGCGGCCGTCCGAGGAGCTCTTCGCGCAGGCCGGGGCGATCGCCTCGGAGGACTGCTCGCCGTCGGCCGACGGCCGCGGCCCGGCCGACTACAAGCGGCACCTCGCCGGTGCCCTGACCAAACGCGCCCTCCGCCGTGCCACGGCCCGTGCGCTCCACCAGGAGGCCTGATCCACCATGGACGTGACGATCACCATCAACGGGGAGCCCGTGACGCGCGACGTCGAGCCGCGGCTCCTGCTCGTCCACTTCATCCGCGAGACGCCCGGCCTGACCGGCACGCACTGGGGCTGCGACACCTCCAACTGCGGCGCCTGCGTCGTGCTGATGGACGGCAAGCCGCTGAAGTCCTGCACCACGCTCGCCGTGATGTGCGAGGGCCACGAGATCACGACGGTCGAGGCGCTGGAGGTCGACGGCGAGCTCGATCCCGTCCAGCAGGGCTTCCACGAGAAGCACGCGCTGCAGTGCGGGTTCTGCACGCCGGGCATGTTGATGACCTCGCGCGCGCTGCTCGACGAGAACCCGGACCCGAGCGACCTCGAGATCCGCACCGCGATCTCCGGCCAGATCTGCCGCTGCACGGGCTACCAGAACATCGTCGCCGCGGTCCGCTGGGCCGCCGACCACGAAGCGTCCACCAAGCAGGAGGCAGGAGCATGACCCTCGCCGAGAACCTCCCGAGTCCGGACGCCGAGCGGCCGATCGGCTTCGGCCGCCTCAAGCGCAAGGAGGACGCGCGCTTCATCCGCGGCAAGGGCAAGTACCTGGACGACATCACGCTCCCGGGCATGCTCCACGGAGCGATCCTGCGCAGCCCGTACGCGCACGCGAAGATCCTCGCGATCGACACCTCCGAGGCGCTCGCGCACCCCAACGTCGCGGCGGTCATCACGGCCAAGGACCTCGAGACGCTCGGCCTCGCCTGGATGCCGACGATCTCCTACGACACGCAGTCGGTGCTCGCCGGCGACAAAGTCCGCTTCCAGGGCCAGGAGGTCGCGTTCGTCATCGCCACCGACGAGTACTCGGCGCGCGACGCGCTCCAGCTCATCGACGTCGACTACGACCCGCTGCCCGTCGTCGTCAACGCGCGCAAGGCGCTCGACGAGGACGCGCCGCTGATCCGCGACGACAAGGAGGGCCAGACCGACAACCTGGCCTCGCCGACCTGGGAGGCCGGCGACGAGGAGGCGACCGAGCGCGTCTTCGCCGAGGCCGACACGGTGGTGACCAGGGACATCATGTACCCGCGCTGCCACCCGTCGCCGCTGGAGACGTGCGGGATGATCGCCGACTTCAACCCCAAGACGGGGCAGTTGGACATCTACAACGGCAACCAGGCGCCGCACGTCCACCGCACGGTCTACGCGCACGTCGCCGGCCTGCCCGAGCACATGATCCGGATCATGTGCAACGACATCGGCGGTGGCTTCGGCAACAAGGTCCCCGTCTACCCGGGCTACGTCTGCACGATCGCCGCGTCGATCGTCGCCGGCGTCCCGGTCAAGTGGATCGAGGACCGCACCGAGCACCTGACCTCGACCGGCTTCGCCCGCGACTACATCATGCACTCGTCGATCTGCTCGAAGGACGGCAAGATCACGGGGCTGAAGGTCGACGTCATCGCCGACCACGGCGCGTTCGACTCCACCGCGCAGCCGACGAAGTTCCCGGCCGGGTTCTTCCACATCTGCACCGGCTCCTACGACCTGGAGGCCGCGCACGTCAAGGTCAAGGCCGTGTACACCAACAAGGCGCCGGGCGGGGTGGCCTACCGCTGCTCGTTCCGGATCACCGAGGCGGTGTACCTGGTCGAGCGCATGGTCCACGCGTTGGCGATGGAGCTGGGCGTCGACGAGATCGACCTGCGGATGGGCAGCTTCATCGGGCCCGAGCAGTTCCCCTACGAGACGACCACGGGTTGGACCTACGACTCGGGCAACTACGCCGAGACGATGAAGGTCGCGATGGACCTCGCGGGCTACGACGACCTCCGCCGCGAGCAGCTCGAGAAGCGCGCCCGCGGCGAGCTGATGGGGATCGGCGTCTCGTTCTTCACCGAGGGCGTCGGCGCCGGCCCGCGCAAGCACATGGACATCCTCGGGCTGTCGATGAACGACGGTGCCGACCTGCGCGTGCACCCGTCGGGCAAGGCCGTCGTGAGCCTCAGCGCGCAGCCACAGGGCCAGGGCCACGAGACGACGTTCGCCCAGATCGTCGCCGAGGAGCTCGGCATCCCGCCCGAGGACGTCGAGGTCCGCTACGGCGACACCGACAAGTCGCCCTATGGGCTGGGGACCTACGGCAGCCGCTCGACGCCGGTGTCGGGCGCGGCGGTCGCGGTCGTCTCGCGCAAGGTGCGCGACCGGGCGCGGCTGATCGCGG
>JAOPZG010000553.1 GCA_025964215.1 Conexibacter sp. | reverse complement strand
CGGCCGTGGCGCTCATGCCGCGGCTCCCGCCTCGTCGGCGACGACCCGTCCGTCGAGCATCCGGATCCGCCGCGGGAGCTGCTCGGCCAGGGCGCCGTCATGGGTGATCAGGACGATCGTCGCGCCGCCGGCGCCCAGCTCGCGGATGAGCGCCATGATCGACGCGCCTGTCGCGCTGTCGAGGTTCCCGGTCGGCTCGTCGGCGAGCACGATCGCCGGCCGCCCGACGAGCGCCCGGGCGATCGCCACCCGCTGCCGCTCCCCACCGGAGAGCTTGGTGGGCTTGAACGTCGCGCGGTGCGCGAGGCCGACCCGCTCGAGGGCCGCGTCCGCGCGCGCGTACCGCTCGGCGGCCGGGACGCCGGCGTAGAGCAGGCCATCGGCGACGTTCTCGCGCACCGTCGCGTGCTCGGCCAGGAAGAACTGCTGGAAGACGAAGCCGATCTGCCGGGCGCGCAGCCGCGAGAGCGCGCGGTCGTCCAGCAGCGCCGCGTCGACCCCGCCGATCCGGACCACGCCGCCGGTGGGCCGCTCGAGCGTCCCCATGACGTGCAAGAGCGTGGACTTGCCCGAGCCGGAGGGCCCGACGATCGCCACCAGCTCACCGCGCCGCACGGAGAACGACACGCCGCGCAGCGCGGCCACCGCCGGCTGCTCGCCGTAGAGCTTGGTCACGCCGTCGAGCTCCAGGACCACGTCGCTCACAGCGACGGCACCGCGACGCGGTCCCCCGCGCGCAACGTGCCCTCGACCTGGACGCGCCCGTCCGCGGTGTCGAACAGGCCGACCCGCACCGCGACCAGGTCGCGTCGCTCACCGCTCCGGACCACCTCGACCGCGAAGCCGCCGCCGGCCTTGCCGACCAGCGCGGTGACCGGGACGCTCAGGGCGTGCTCCACCCCGTCTGTCGTGATCTCCACGGCGACCGGAGCCCGGTCGAGGCCGCGTGCCGCGCGCGGATCGTCGAGGCCGATGGACGTGGGGATCGTCGCGTCCGCCGCGCCGCCGGCGCCCTGCCCGGCGGCCGGGGCCTCGGCGATCCTCCCGAAGCCGTCGACCCTGCCCGTCGCCGTCCGGTTGCCCGGCAGCGTGATCCGCACGCGATCGTCCCGCTTGACCTGGCCCTGATCGGAGGGGTCGAGGTTGACCTGCACGTGCAGCGTCTCGGAGGTGGCGCTCAGCGCCGGCGCACCCGGCGCGGCGGGTCCGCCGAGCACGCCGGCGACCTTCGCGATCCGCACCGCCTCGGGCAGGAACACCGCGTCGCCGAGGGCGAGCGCGCCGGTCACGTGCGCGCCGCTGCGGCGCTGGAGCGCCCTGAGCGCTCGCTGGGTCTTCGCGGTGAAGGCGCCGCCGCGCACACGGAGGTTGCGGTTGAGCTGGCGGACGTCCGTGCCCGTGTCGCCCACATGCAGCGCGCGGTAGGCCGGCACCGTGCCGCACAGCAGCAGCACCGGCTCGGCATCGACGTGATACAGCACATCGCCGCAGCCGACCTCGTCGCCCACCGCGGGCAGCTCGGTGTACGTGCCGCGGGCGTGGTTGATCGCCGTGAACGGCGAGCCGTCCGGGCGCGCGCGGTAGGTCAGGGTCCCGTCCTGGGAGACCGCGGCCGACAGCTTGCCCTCCCGCACCGCCGCGGTGCTCGCCAGCGCCGCGTGCGCGGCCGCGGTCGCCGTCGCCCGCTCGCCACCGGACAGCGCGGCCACCCCGCCGATCGCGGCCACGACGACCAGGACGGCCGCGACGCTCAGCGCCCAGCCCTTCCGCGCCCAGCTCTGCCGTCTCATCCCTGGCCCCCGGCCGCCAGCCCCAACACGGCGCCGCACTTCTTCATCGCGGCGTTCAGGATGGTCATGCCGCCGGGCCGGTTGGAGGATGGGATCTTGGTGGTGTCGACGAGGGGGTCGCCGTTGACGGGGTCCGGGAAGTCCTTCACGCCGTGCTCACGGGCGCACTGGGCGAACCTGAGCGCCGCCGACTGCTGCTTCGGGCTCCGCTTCCCGCTCAGGGAGCCCGGTGGCTGCAGGTCCTTGCACGCGTTGACGGCCTTCTGCCACACCGCGGGGGTCACGTCGATCCCGAAGACGTAGTCGCCCTTCGCGTCCGGGTCGGGGAAGTGCGGGACGCCGTGTCCCCGGATGCACTCCGAGAACCTCACCGCCTTGGCCTGGCCGGTGGCGCGCTTGCCGGCGCCGGTGGCGGCGGTGCTCGCGGTGCCGGTGCCGGACGGCGCGCTCGCGCCGCAGCCCGCCGCGCCGAGCATGGCGACGACGGCAAGCGCGGCGAACGGACAGGATCTCAGACTGATCAACGGTGCATCCTCGGGTCGTAGGTGGGATCGGGGTACATGGGAGGGCAACCGCGAGCGACGGGCTCCGGGCGCAGCTCGTAGTGCCAGGGCTCGTTGCCGTAGATCTGGCACAGCCCGTAGGCGGCGCCGTGCTCGGACAGCCACGGCGTGGCAGCGGCGGGCCCGAGGTCGACCGCGTCGCCTGAGACGTGCGCGGACGTGGTGCCGGTGGCGACCCAGCGGGCCGCTTGCGCTTCCGAGCCGTACTTCGCGATCGCCTCGTGGCGGAGCCGGTCCTCGTACCCCGGCGAGCGCCAGCCGCTGTTGACGACGAGCGCGACGCCGCCGGCCGCGGCATCGGTCGCGGCCCGGCGCAGGGCGCGCAGGAGAGTGGGATCGAGGTTGGCGACGCCCGGGACGTCGTCGTCGAAGACCGTCGTGCCGTCGGGGATGGCGCCGCCGGCCTCGCCACGGGCATCCCCCTGCTCGGCGCCCGGCCACGGCGAGGACGACGACGACGACACGGGCGACCGCGGGCCGAGCGCCGCGACGAGCGCCACGACCGCGACGAGCACGGCGGCGGCGGCAGCACGCCGCCGCCGCAGCAGCTGCATCCTCCTGGTCGTCGCTCGTGCCATCACGCCGCGCAGTGAACCCACCGCCGTGTTGCCGGCATGTATGCGCTTTTCGATACGCCGCCGATATGCGCCGGCTCGTAGCATCGGCGGATGCGCGTGCTGCTCGTCGAGGACGAGCCCTACATGGCGGACGCGATCCGCGATGGCCTCCGCCTCGAGGCGATCGCGACGGACATCGCCGGCGACGGCGACGCCGCGCTGGCCCTGCTGCGCGTGAACGCCTACGACATCGCCGTCCTCGACCGCGACGTCCCCGGGCCCTCCGGCGACGAGATCGCCAAGCGCATCGTCGCCTCCGGCAGCGGCATGCCGATCCTCATGCTCACGGCCGCCGACCGGCTCGACGACAAGGCCTCCGGGTTCGAGCTCGGCGCCGACGACTACCTCACGAAGCCGTTCGCGCTCCAAGAGCTCGTGCTCCGGCTGAGAGCCCTCGACCGCCGCCGCGCGCACCACCGGCCGCCGGTGCGGGAGATCGCCGGGCTGCGCGTGGACCCGTTCCGCCGCGAGGTCCACCGCGACGGCCGCTACGTCGCGCTGACCCGGAAGCAGTTCGCCGTGCTGGAGGGCCACGTCGCCGCCGAAGGCGGGGTCGTCAGCGCCGAGGCGCTGCTGGAGCAGGCGTGGGACGAGCACGCATACCC
>JAOPZG010000531.1 GCA_025964215.1 Conexibacter sp. | reverse complement strand
GTCGCGAGCGGCGCCAGCGACCCGGCGCTGCGCGGCCTCCAGATCCCGGCCGGCGCGCGCTCGCTCGCGCTGGAGGCCTTCCGCTCGGGCACCCCGCGCTTCTCGCCCGACGCGCCCGCCCAGGGCTGGGCGCTCGCCTCGCGCCACGGCGCCCGCGCCGTCGCGACCCAGCCGGTCGTGGTCGACGGCCGCTGCATCGGCGTCCTCAGCGTCTTCTGGGACGTCGTGCGCCCGCAGCTCGGGGTCCGCACGAGCCGCCTGCTCGGCCTGCTCGTCCACGAGGCCGCGACCGCCTTCGCCCGCTCCGCGCTCTTCGCGCGCCTGGCGCAGCAGTCCCGGACCGACGCGCTGACCGGCGTCCTGAACCGCCGCGCGCTCGACGACGAGCTGCACCTCGCGCTGCTCAAGGGCGCGTGCGCCGCCTGGAGCGCCGTCCTGCGCGGCGGCGACGTGCTCGCCCGCTTCGGCGGCGAGGAGTTCGTCGTCGTCCTGCCGGGCTGCGCCGTGAGCGATGCCCAGGCGCTCGTCGACCGCCTGCGCATCAGCACGCCCTCGGGCCAGACCTGCTCGGCCGGCGTCGCCGGCTGGGACGGCGCCGAGGCCGCGAGCGAGCTGATCGTCCGCGCCGACCAGGCGCTCTACCGCGCCAAGGCCCGCGGGCGCGACATGGTCTGCGTGGCCTAGACGTTCGCGCGTGTCATAGAGTCCTCGCTCCATCGACTGGCTGGTCAGCCAACTTCTAGGAGGCGAGCGTGGATCTCAACGACACGCCCGAGCAGGCCGCGTACCGCGAGAAGGTCCGCAGCTGGCTCGAGCAGCACAGCGCCGAGGCGCCCGACGTGCGATCGACGCGCGCCGGAGCCGAGGACGCCGGGTACCTGGCCTCGCGCCGCGCGTGGCAGGGACAGCTCGCCGAGGGCGGGCTCGCCGGCGTGACGTGGCCGCAGGAGTTCGGCGGCCAGGGTCTCGGCCCGATCGAGCAGGTCATCGTCAACCAGGAGGTCGGCCGCGCCGGCGTCCCCGGGATCCTCGACGTGATCGGCCTCGGCATGCTCGGCCCGTGCCTGATCGCGCACGGCTCCAACGAGCAGAAGACGCGCTACCTCGGCCCGATGCTCCACGGCGACGAGGTGTGGTGCCAGATGTTCAGCGAGCCGGCCGCCGGCTCGGACCTCGCCGCCGTGCAGATGCGCGCCGCGGTCCAGGACGACGGCTCGTTCGTCCTCAACGGGCAGAAGGTCTGGACGACCAACGCGCAGTTCGCCGCGTACGGGCTGGTGCTCGCGCGCACCAACGTGGACGTGCCCAAGCACAAGGGCATGACCATGTTCATCGTCCCGATGGACGCCGAGGGCGTCACGACCCGCGGGCTGCGCCAGATCTCCGGCGAGGCCGAGTTCAACGAGGTCTTCCTCGACGACGTGAAGATCCCGGCCGAGAACGTGGTCGGCGGCGTCGACAACGGCTGGGGCACCGCCCTGACCGTCCTGATGTTCGAGCGGCTGACGATCGGCCTCGGCTCGGAGGGCTTCGGCTACAACGCCGCGCGCTTCGCCGCCGCGCTTGCCAGCGACCCGGTCGCCGCCAAGGACAAGTCGGTGCGCAAGACGCTGGGCGAGATCGGCACCGAGCTGCTCGCGCTGCGCTTCGCCAGCTACCGGACGCTCTCGGCGCTCTCCCAGGGCCAGATCCCGGGGCCGGAGTCCGGCCTCGCGAAGGTGACGACGGTCAACGCGGCGGTTGCCGCCGGCGACCTGATCGCCGACGTCCTCGGGCCGGACGCGTTGGACGAGGACAACCAGTGGGCCTACATGATCTCGTTCCTGCCCGGGCTGAAGTCCGCCGGCGGCACCGAGCAGATCCTGCGCAACACGATCGGCGAGCGCGTCCTGGGCCTCCCGCCCGAGCCGCGGCTCGACAAGGGGATCCCGTTCTCTGAGCTGCGGGCCAAGGAGAAGGAAGGGGCGGTGGCCTGACCATGGACCTCTCACTGACCGACGAGCAGGAGTTCCTGCGCGAGGCCGCGCGCGGCACGCTGTCGCGGTTCAAGATCGTCGAGGCCGCGCGCGAGGCGATGGACAAGGGCCTCAGCGAGCTGCCCGACCTCTGGCCCGCCGCGCGCGAGGCCGGCTGGGCGGGGCTGCTGATCAGCGAGGAGCGCGGCGGTGCGGGCCTGGACGTCTTCGACGCCATGCTCGTCGCCGAGGAGACCGGGCGCGTCCTGGCGCCGGTCCCGTTCCTGGGGCTGATCCCGGCGACGGCGATCCTCGACGCCGCCGGCTACGACGGCCTCGAGGCGATCGCCGCGGGCGAGGTCCGGCCCGTGTGGATCCCGGCGCGGCCGCCGGGGGACCTCGAGCCGGAGTGGACGGTCGACGGCCCGGGCGCCAAGCGCCCCGCGGCGCCGACGATCACGGCGGGCGAGGGCGACGCGGTCACCGTGACCGGGCACGCGGCGTACGTGGTGGACGCGCCGGGCGCCGGCCTGCTGGTCGTCACCGGCGTGGACGGGACGATCGCGGTGGTCGACGCGGGCGCCGCCGGCGTCACCGTCGAGCAGGTCGTCCGCTACGACGTCACGCGCGCGCTCGCGCACGTGACGCTCTCCGACGCGCCCGGGACGCGGCTCGCCGGCGACCCGGGCGTGGCCGCCGACGCGGCCACATCGGCGCCAGGCGCCCTGTC